>JALZUF010000047.1 GCA_023301785.1 Alphaproteobacteria bacterium
ATTTAAGCTGCTGAAGCTTTTTTCTTTGGTGCTTCTTCTGCTGTTTCTTCAACAATTTCATCATCATTATCGAATACAGGACCAGAATCTAAACCTTTCGCATTTACATCGCGATCAACAAATTCAATCACAGCCATTGGGGCGTTATCACCATAACGGAAACCCGCTTTCATGATGCGAAGGTATCCGCCTTCACGTGTTTTGTAACGCTCGCCCAATGTATCAAAAAGCTTTCTGATTTGGCTTTGATCACGCATCTTGCTCATTGCTAGACGCTCATTTGCCAATCCACCCTTTTTACCCAAAGTCACAAGTTTCTCTACGAAAGGACGTAGGTCTTTTGCTTTTGGTAAAGTCGTTGTGATTTGCTCATGCTTCACAAGGGCTGCTGCCATATTGGCGAACATAGCCTGACGGTGAGGAGATGTTCTATTTAGTTTTCTTTGTTTGATGCCGTGCTTCATGGCTTCTTTTCCTTATATTATAGTGCTTAGGCGCTGAACGGGTCGTCCAGTTTCTTCGCTAGTTCTTCAATGTTTTCTGGTGGCCATCCCTCAACCTGCATACCCAAGTGGATACCCATGTTAGTCAGGACTTCTTTAATTTCATTCAATGATTTACGACCAAAGTTTGGTGTACGAAGCATATCGCTCTCGCTCTTTTGAACCAAATCACCGATGTAAATGATGTTATCATTTTTCAAGCAGTTCGCTGAACGAACAGATAGCTCAAGCTCTTCAACCTTACGAAGAAGATTACGATTGAATGGTAATTCATCCGCTTCATCTTTTTCTTGTGCTGTTTCAGGCTCGTCAAAGTTAACAAATACTTGAAGTTGGTCTTGCATGATACGTGCGGCAAAGGCGACAGCATCTTCAGGTGAAATAACACCGTTTGTTTCAATTTGAAGTGTCAATTTATCGTAATCAGTAATCTGACCAACACGTGTATCTTCAACTTCGTAAGAAACTTTACGAACAGGTGAGAAAACGCTGTCTACTGGGATAAGACCAACTGGACATTCTTCAGGACGGTTTTGCGCCGCAGGGCGGTAACCTTTACCTGTGTTCACTGTCATTTCCATGTTTAGCTTCGCACCTTTATCTAAAGTACAAATAACAAGGTCAGGGTTCATGATTTCGATGTCTGCACCGGCTTCAATCATTCCCGCTGTTACTTCACAAGGGCCTTCTGCGTTTAAGCGCATTTTCTTAGGGCCTTCAACGTGCATACGCACTGCGATCGCTTTAACGTTCAATACAATATCTGTTACATCTTCACGAACACCTTCAATAGAAGAGAATTCGTGTAGAACACTATCAATTTGGATCGCTGTAACAGCGGCACCTTGAAGTGATGATAAAAGGATACGACGTAGTGCGTTACCTAATGTAAGACCAAAGCCACGCTCAAGTGGTTCAGCGACAATCTTACCAGCAGTGTGTGCAACAGCACCGTGTACGATGTCTACTTTCGTAGGTTTAATGAGTTCTTGCCAATTTTTATATATCAAAGTCTTATCCTTTCAAACTTTTGAAAATTTTCACTTTATAATTCTTAAACAATATTAAACGCGTCTACGTTTACGTGGACGTGCACCATTGTGTGGAATAGGGGTAATATCTTTAATAGATTTAATTGTGAAACCAATCGAGCTTAATGCACGGAGGGCTGATTCACGACCTGAACCAGGTCCTTTTACTTTCACATCTAATTCTTTCATACCATGCTCTTGCGCTTTACGGCCTGCATCTTCAGCAGCCATTTGCGCGGCGTATGGTGTTGATTTACGTGAGCCTTTAAAGCCCATGTAACCCGCAGAAGACCAAGAAACTGCGTTTCCTTGTGCATCTGAAATTGTAATAATTGTGTTGTTAAAGCTAGAATTTACGTGGGCTTCGCCAGATGTAATATTCTTTTTAACTTTTTTCTTTGTTGCTTTAGCTGTTGGTTTAGCCATCTTTTTATTCCTTAAATATACTTAAACTATCGTAAAAATTAATCAGCGGTTATTTACCGACTGGTTTCTTACCAGCGATTGCTTTTGCTGGACCTTTACGAGTACGTGCGTTTGTTCTTGTGTTTTGACCACGAACAGGAAGGTGTTTACGGTGACGTAAGCCACGGTAACAAGCCATATCCATTAAACGTTTAATATTCATAGAAACTTCACGGCGAAGATCACCTTCGATTGAGTATTTCTCTGTTTCTGTACGAAGTTGGTTAAGCTCATCTTCGCTTAACTCGTTCATTCTGCGTGTAGGATCGATTCCTGTTGCTGTACACATATCTTTCGAGAATTTACGGCCAATACCATAAATTGATTGAAGTGCGATCCAAACAGGTTTGCGATCAGGGACGTTAACGCCTGCAATACGGGCCATCTTTGTTTCCTTTATAAAAGTTTGATCATTTCATTCAAAACCGTAAAAATATAAATATATCGCCAGTTTCTAAACCACCAAAACCCTATAGAAACCAATAAAAATTGCGGCCACAGGCTTTCAGATTGAGCGCATTATAGGAATTACACTTTAGAAGTCAATAGTTAATTTAACGCTTTATTTAAGCGGCAACATCTTCACCAAAAGCCGCCACAATTTGCATTGTAACTTCATCGACAGGGCGCATACCGTCAATAGGGCATACGATGCCTTGAATTTGATAATAAGGTAATACCATCGCACTATAATCACTATATTGTTCTAAGCGTACCTTAAGGGCATCAACAGTGTCGTCTGAACGGCCTTCTTCTTTGGCACGCTTTTCAACACGGGCGATCAAGGCGTCATGGTCCACTTGCAGTTCAAGAACAAGGTCAATTTTATGACCTTTATCCTTTAGCATTAAATCTAACGCTTGCGCTTGAGCATTCGTGCGCGGAAAACCATCAAATATAAAGCCTTTGGCTTTGGTATTCTTTTCCATGTTATCGGCGATCATACCAATGACAATCTCATCAGAAACAAGCTTACCAGCATCCATGATTTCTTTGGCCTGTATGCCTAAATCTGTACCTTGCGCAATTTGTGCGCGTAACATATCACCCGTAGAGAGTTGTCTTAAGCCGTATTCAGATTCGATAATCTTAGCTTGCGTGCCTTTACCTGCTGCAGGGGGGCCAAAAAATATAACGTTAAAAGACATATTTATTACTCCTATCGACGTCTGTTACGACCGCCAGCGCCGCGTAACTTAGATTTCTTAATTAGCCCCTCATATTGATGAGCAATCATGTGTGAGTGTATCTGAGCGACTGTATCCATTGTCACCGTTACAACAATCAATAAAGACGTACCACCAAAGTAGAATGGCATACTGTATTGAGAGATCATGAATTCAGGTAATAAACAGATAAATACAAGGTATAGACCACCAACCGCTGTAATCCGTGTCAGAACGTAATCTAGATAATCTGCCGTACTCTTACCTGGACGCATACCCGGTATAAAACCGCCGTGTTTTTGCAACATATCTGCATTTTCCTCAGGATTGAAAACAATCGCTGTATAGAAAAAAGCAAAGAACAGGATAAGCGCGCCATACATAAACATGTAGATAGGCTGCCCGTGCTGTAAATAACGCGCAATAGAGTCTGTAATACCAGAACCATCACCACCCATAAAGCCAACTATTGTTAATGGTAACAATAGTAGTGATGAAGCAAAGATAGGTGGAATAACACCAGATGTGTTTAGCTTCAATGGGATGTGGTTTTGCTGTCCTTGTTGCACCTGATTGCCTTGTTGGCGTTTCGGGTATTGTACTAACACGCGGCGTTGTGCACGCTCAAAGTATACAATCACAACGATCACACCAACGATCATAGCTGTTAAGGCAAGGAGCTCAATTGCATTAAACTGTCCTTCACGGCCCAATTCTAATGTTGAAGCGATGGCACGTGGAAGTTCCGCCACAATACCAGCAAAGATAATCAATGAAATACCGTTTCCGATACCACGTTGTGTAATTTGTTCACCCAACCACATCAAGAAGACCGTACCACCAACAATAGTGATCACAGTTGAGGCGCGGAAGAATAAACCAGGGTCAATCACGGCACCACCAGCAGAGCTTTGCATGCCTTCAAGGCCAACAGCCAAACCATAGGCCTGCACAGAAGCCAATAACACAGTCAAATAACGCGTATATTGGTTAATTTTAGTCCGTCCAGACTCACCTTCTTTTTTAAGCTTTTCAAGGTTAGGAGACATCGCCGCCGCTAACTGCATGATAATAGAGGCCGAAATATATGGCATAATGTTCAACGCAAAAATGGTCATACGTGATAACGCACCACCAGAGAACATGTTCAGCATGTCCAAAATACCGCCACCTTTTTGGCTGTAAATATCTTTCCAGATGACAGGATCAATACCGGGAACAGGGATATATGTCCCTAAACGGTATATAATAAGCGCGCCCAAAACGAATAAAATTCGCTTTTTAAGCTCGGTTGCTTTTGAAAAAGAACCCCAATTTGCATTCTTTGCAAGCTGTTCTACTGCAGATGACATTTATAACCTCTTATTTTATTACCTTGTTGGTATAGATAATTCTTGTAGTGAAAACAAGATGGCAAAGCAAAAGATTAAGCGCTTTTCTTTATCTTGGCCTTTTTATAAGTATTTTCAGCGGCAGGAAATTGACGCGTGCGGACTTCGGTGGCGTAATTTTGAACGGCTTTTTCTATTCTTTTGTTCAAATTCTCAAATTCTTTAACAAATTTTGGTGGTTTTTGAAGTGTTGTAAAACCAAACATATCTTCACTGACTAAAATCTGACCATCACAAGCGCTGGAGGCGCCTATGCCAATAGATGGAATAGAGATAGCGGCTGTAATAGCGGCGGCCAAAGGTTCAGGCACAGCCTCAATCACAACACTAAACGCGCCAGCTTCTTCAACGGCTTTGGCATCCATCATAAGCGCTTTTGCGGCGGCATCCTCACGCCCCTGTACTTTATAACCACTAACATCATTAACGCTTTGGGGAAGTAAGCCAATGTGTCCCATAACAGGAATATCATTTTGAGTTAAATATTGAATAGTCGCCGCTTGGGATTGCCCACCCTCAAGTTTTACCCCATCACAACCTGTTTCATCCATAATTCTTTGTGCATTTGTTAACGCTTCAACAGAGTCATTCTCATAAGATCCATAAGGCATATCAACCACGACAAAGGCATTCTGGCACGTCTTGGAGACTGCACGTCCGTGACGGATCATCATCTCCATATCGGCTTTTTGGGTGCTGTCTTCACCATACAGAACCATAGAAACGCTATCACCCACCAAAATAAGATCGCAGGCCTTATCAACCGCCGCCGCTAAGGGAGCAGTATAAGCAGTAAGGCATACTAAAGGTTGCGCTGAATTTTGTAGTTGGGCGATTGTTTTTCTCATAATTAAGACAAATAACCACCCTCGACTGATTTTTCAATAAATATTTGTCCCAATTTTGACAAAGTGTTTAAATATAAGAGGGGCATGATTAAATACTTAAAATTAGCTGCCGTGTTGTTTGTGTCCCTAGGGATTAGTGTTTTCGCTTACCAGTCTATGGCGCAAGACACGCAAACGCCTTCATCCCGCAATCAAGTAACATTGTCTTATGCCCCACTCGTCAAGAAAGTTTCACCAGCCGTGGTGAACATATACACTAAGCGTGTGGTCACACGCCGCGTCAGTCCGTTTATGGGTGACCCTATGTTTGAACAATTCTTTGGGCGCGGCTTTGGTGGTTTGAACCGTGAACAAGTTGAAAGCTCGTTGGGATCTGGTTTAATTGTAGATGCCGATGGCGTAATTGTGACCAATGCCCATGTCGTGAAGGGCGCGCAGGAAATATCTGTCGTCTTAAATGATGGTCAGGAATTTGATGCAAAAATCTCGTTATCTGATGAAAAGTCAGATTTAGCAATCTTACGTGTAGACACTAAAGGTAAAAAGCTGCCAACAGCCCCATTAAAGCCAAGTGAAACATTAGAGGTTGGCGATATTGTTTTGGCTATCGGCAATCCTTTCGGTGTTGGGCAGACTGTGACAAGCGGAATTATATCCGCTCAAGCGCGTTCGTCCCTCAATATCAATGATTTCAACTTCTTCCTTCAAACTGATGCTGCAATCAACCCTGGTAATTCTGGAGGGCCGCTGGTCGCTATGGATGGCTCTGTGATTGGTATTAATACTGCAATTTATTCACGCTCGGGCGGATCGCTGGGTATAGGCTTTGCCATTCCTTCCGAAATGGTACAGAGCGTTATTGCTGCCGAAAAATCTGGCGCAACCAATGCCAGCGCTGTGCGCCCATGGATAGGTGTAACAGGGCAGTCTGTAACGCGTGATATCGCGGAATCGCTTGGTTTATCTAAGTCTACTGGGGTGTTAGTTTCTGATATTCATAAATCTAGTCCCGCGCAAAAAGCAGGTTTGAATGTTGGTGATGTGATTACTGCAATCAATGATCGAAAAATTAATGATCCCGCTGAAATGAAATTTCGTCTTGCTACTGTACCTCTTGGCAATATGGCTGACCTAACAATCTTAAGGCGTGGAAAAGAAAAAGTTCTTGAGATGGAGGCCATGCAGCCACCCGAAGATCCGCCGCGCCGCGCAACATCATTAACAGGCAATCATCCTTTAAACAAAGTGACCGTTGGTAATCTGAACCCACGATTAGGTGTTGAGTTGGGATTAAATACAGACCGCAAAGGCGTTGTTGTTATATCGAATCGCAACCGCTTAGTCGAAATTGGAGATATTATTATTGCGGTGAACGGTGATGAAATAGAAGACGTTAAAGACTTGCAAAAAGAACTGAACCAAGCCGAAAGCAGAGGATCTTTTAATATTGTCATTGAACGTGATGGTCGCCAAAGCCGTATCGTTATTCGATAAACCCCTTGGCATTCGTAAAAAGACTCATTAACTTGAGTGTATGACCTCAAGCCTGTTCCAAGCCGCCAATTTAGAAAGCAATGCACCGCGCCCGTTGGCCGATAAGCTGCGCCCAACAACACTGGATGAGATTGCAGGACAAGATCACTTGGTTGGTAAAGATGGTCAATTAACACGGATGCTTACGGGGAATAAGCTTTCTTCATTAATATTTTGGGGAACGCCAGGGTGCGGTAAGACAACCATTGCGCGTATTTTAGCCGATCATACGGATTATCACTTTGAACAGCTCTCCGCGATATTCTCCGGTGTTGGTGATTTGAAAAAGGTTTTTGAAGCCGCCCGTCTTCGTCGTGAGCAAGGACAAGGTACATTATTATTCGTCGATGAAATCCATCGTTTTAATAAATCACAACAAGATGCCTTCCTGCCTGTCATGGAAGATGGGACAATTATTTTAATTGGGGCAACAACGGAAAATCCATCTTTTGAATTAAATTCTGCGTTACTGTCGCGTTGCCAAGTAATGGTTTTGAAGCGTCTAGGTGATGATGCCTTAGAGCGATTATTAAAACGCGTAGAAGATGATCAGAATAAAGAATTACCTTTAGATAACGAAGCGCGTCAGACATTAAAAGAAATGGCTGATGGGGACGGGCGTTACTTGTTAACAATGACAGAACAGCTTTTAGATGTTGACCATACGCTTGATAGCGAAGCGTTAAGCGAGCTTCTTCAAAAACGCGCGCCTGTTTATGATAAAAAAAACGATAGCCATTATAATCTTATTAGTGCGTTGCACAAATCAGTTCGAGGGTCTGACGTTGATGCCGCGCTCTATTGGTTCGCTCGTATGTTAGATGGTGGTGAAGACCCTAAATACTTGGCACGTCGCCTGACGCGCATGGCGGTGGAAGATATTGGTATGGCTGATCCGAATGCACTCGTGCAATGTGAAACAGCATGGAAAACATTTGAACGCCTCGGCAGCCCTGAAGGTGAACTGGCATTGTCACAAGCGCTGGTATATTTGGCCACTGCGCCTAAATCTAATGCTGGCTATGTGGCCTATAAGCAAGCGATGAGCGCCGCCGCAAAAACGGGATCATTAACACC
>JALZUF010000048.1 GCA_023301785.1 Alphaproteobacteria bacterium
ATAAAATTGTACCTCAAGAACCAGGATCTGCATGATAAACTCACCAGATTGAAACTCATCCATGTACTATATGTTCCTGGACTAAACAAACGCCTCTTTTCAACAGCACAATTCACAGGATTCCCAGGATGTCGTGTTGACATGTCAGGAGGCACCACCCGCCTTTTTATCAAAGGTCACCTTGTGGCTGAAATTCCCACACATCTTTACCCCAGCTGGGCCAAGCTTGCCTCTGCAGCTCACATCACAAGCTCGGAGCCTCCCAAAAGACCCATCCCAGTCGAACTCCTCCACAGACGACTAGGACACAGAAGTGTGGCAGCTCTCATGCATGCCAGCCAAACACACATCTGGGCGGACACACAAGCTTCCACACCCACTGATGGATTCTGCACCGCATGCAGAATGTCATCAATCCGCGCAACACCAAGGCTCAAACGCAGTATTCATGCAGCTAACCGCCCTCTTCAGAGAATATTTTTGGACACGATCCCTATCAGATCTCCTGGGCTAACCAAAAACACAGTATGCAACAACTTCCTCATCATTGTGGACCAATACTCCCACTTTACCGATCTCATCCCAATGCAAAGTCACAACACCTCTGCCATTGTCCAAGCATTAGAAGAATACTGCGCCAAATACTCAACCATCGGTTCACCCTCTGAAATCCTAACCATCCGGGCCGATGCTGGCACAGAATATATGAGTGCGGATTTCGCTCGATACTGCACCTCGATCAAAGCCAACTTTCGAGGCGCAGCACCTAACACACAATATCAAAATTCATATGCAGAAAGTAACTGGAGCACCCTCAAGCACATCACCAAAGCCATCATGACAATGGCAAGGCTACCCGAAACCTTTAACATCATGGCATTCAGATACTCATGCCACATTCATGCAGTGTTGCCCCTACGCCATCTTGAGGACCTACAAGGAATCCAGACGACCCCATATTTCCTATTTCACGGCAAGAAGCCACGCATCCGCAGTTTCCGCACCTTCGGTTGCCCAGCGGTCATCAAGAAGTTCTTCCCTTATTCAACTGACTCCTCCGGCCGAAAAATCACACGCTCCTTCTCAGCCCAAGCAGGCATCAGATGCACATTCATCGGTTTCACTCACGACCAATGCGGATGGCTCTTCTACTCTCACCAATCCGGGCGCCTTCTCGTCTCGGAACACGCCAAATTTGATGAACTATTCGAAGCCCCCTTGGTTGCCAGCGACCCACCATACCCCGGAGCGCTTCCTCTTCGCACTATCAGTCTGGATCCACAAATACCTGACCATGACTCAACCATTCCGCCAATATCCTCTCGTCACTGCACTGGCGACATCGCCGGCACTCCCGACGCCAACACACCTCTCCCCACGCCTGCTCCACAGCAGCCGCAAGAATCTCAGGAAGGCTCCCGCACCAACACGGCGCCACCATCCAACCGTCGCCCACGATCAGTGCCCCGCAAACAACATAATACCGACGAATACATCCCTGACGACGACATATCTTTTAACCCACCCACCGTTATCCGTCGTCGTTCCCCTCGTTTCCAGGACCTACATCACCTTGAAGCCGCATACTCTATGCATGCCACCGCAGTATTTCCCCAACCCACCGCTTGCCACCGCCTCGCTACCGAAATACTCACCGACAGGGCGTACTCAACCAGCACCACCGAGGACTCCCCAGACGATCTCGAATCCTACCTCCCCGAACCAGCCAGCATACGTTCACTGCTACGCCTACCCGCACGCATCCAACGAGCATGGACTCAAGCCTTGAACAAGGAGTTCAAGACAATCATTGACAATGGTACAGTAGCCATCGAAGATCCACGCGAAGATGACCAAATCGTCCCCGTCATGGGTATCTTCAAATGCAAAATCAACGCAGTCGGACTTTTAGAGAAACTCAAAGCTAGAATAGTCTTACGCGGCGACCTACAACGCGATGTACCCGACGAAACTACCTGGGCCCCTAGCGCATCCCCGCGACTATTACGATTCTTCCTCGCCATGGCCACGCGCTACAACGCAACCATCAAACAACTGGACTTCGTCGCAGCTTACCTCCAAGCCAAAGTCCGCACCCGCATTTTCATCCGATTTCCGAAAGAAATGCGCGGCATGGTCCCACCCAGCTCGCACCACCTCATCGACACACCACTCCGACTGAAGAAAGGACTCTATGGATACACCCTTTCTGGCCGCTTCTGGCATGAAGAACTAGCCTCATGGCTCAAATCCACAGGCTACATCCCCACTCCCAGCGACCCATCCCTCTACATCAAACGCAAGGAATCCCGCTTCACAGCCCTCCTTGTCTATGTCGATGATGTTCTCTACTTCTCCTCAGATGAAGAAATGAACCAGATTTTTGAGACATTGGTCACCACGCGATTTCATGTTGAACTACTCGGTAATGCACATTGGTACCTAAGCGCCCGAATCCAAAGAGACGCCTCAGGAAACTACACAATCGACCAATCTCAATATGTCAAGGCCATTATCCGGCGCTACCTACCCTCTGGAACTCGATTTGCCTGCCCTCCTCAAGACACACCCCTACCTCCATCAGCTAGGTTCACCAAAGAAGATTGTCCAACAAACGATACAGACACCCACTTTGTCCTCACCGAATACGCCGCCCTGGACTACGCTGCCGCCATCGGATCAATCCTCTATCTGAGTGGTATCTCTCGGCCAGACATTACCTACGCCATCAACAAACTGGCAAAATTCACTCACAACCCTGGCGCTATCCATTTTAAATTTCTATTTCACCTCTTAGGTTACCTCAAGCAACATGGATCGCGGGCAATAACATACTACCGTAACCCAGAAGACTCACCTCTACGACGCCTCCTCATCGAAAATTCCATCCTACCTCCGGAAGACGACCAGATCACCCTTGGTGACTCCAGCTTCCAGGATGACATCGACAAGGCACGCTCAACAGGTGGGTTCCTCACATGCCTCCGAGGAGGCCCCGTCGACTGGGGCAGCCTTCTCTCCACCATTGTGGCTATGTCCTCCGCTGAAGCAGAATATATCAATGCATCTACTGCATGCATGGCTGCGGCTCATATCCGCTCCATGGTTTTTGACTTCATTCACCATGGCACCAAACGATACTCCGTCCCTGCCCTAGAAGCATCACCTCCCGCACTTGTCCTGCTAGACAACACAGCTGCCATCGCTACTGCTGACACAGAGAAGACCTCCCCCAAAACACGCCACATCCTGCGTCGCTTCCACTACGTTCGCCACGGTGTCGCCACAGGCGCACACATCATCAAGTGGATATGCACCAAAAGTATGCTCGCCGATATCTTTACCAAACCTCTCGCTCGCACCATTTTTGAACCCCTCATCCGTTTTTTTATGACAGAAGCTCCCACTCCCGCTTCTGAGGAAGGCTGAGAGCGAACGGATTACAGGAGCAGACCTAACTAGCTCCCTCTCTAGCTACTAGCTAGGACTATTTAGTCCAAGTGAGCATGCAGGAACCAGGACCTCAGCCAGGTCCCGAATCAGGCTAACTTAGCATGATTCAACACCTTCCATTTGTTCCACAAGACATCAAGTCAACAACACTGGATCATAGCTCCCCACAGGAAGCTACAGCAGTTGAACAAGCAAAGGATTGCAGGATCTCTGCATCCTAGCTCATGGAAAATGGAACAGTAGATTTAGCTTAACCAAATCTAATCTCACTTCACATCCAAACGACTTTTGAGCACAAGCCCAAAATTGATCGCTGCTCCCAAGGGCAGCAACTCCCAAGGTCGTACAACTCCCAAAGCCTAGGCTCTCTGCAGGAGCCAACGGCACAGGGCTAGACCTCACACAGGTTCTCAGTATGAGGATCGCGGTACCAACCGGATCCCCACCACGCACTGTGCACGAACGAGTGAAGCGTTCGTCCCACCCCGCGACGGCGGGAGCCACATCACCCGAGGGAGACGGAAACACCGTCACCCCGGACTCC
>JALZUF010000049.1 GCA_023301785.1 Alphaproteobacteria bacterium
CTACGATCTTCAATGTAACGACCGTAGTAAAATCTATTTTAAACTTTTTATCAAAAAGCCAGAATGGGTCACAACTCCCGATAAGTCAGGCTTAGCTTTCTACCGTTACAAAGCGATGCAAGAAGCCGTTCAACTTCAAAATATCGAAATAGACAAACTAGATTGGATGACGGACAACATCAGTCATTTTGATTTGAAATCACCTTATATCTTAATTGTGCCTGGATGTGCGCCGTCCCGTCCTGAAAAAAGGTGGCCCGCTCAGTCATACGGCACATTGTGCAACGCTCTATCTAAACAGGGTTATCAATGCGTTGTTTTAGGCACAGTTGACGAAAAAGATGCCATCACTGAAATTGAGGATATTTGTCCGCAAATTTTGAATCTCACGGGAAAGACCAGCCTATTTGATATCGTTCCCCTCGCGCGTGATGCCGATATAGCTATTGGTAATGATACTGGTCCTATGCATTTCATAGGGCCAACAGGTTGCAAAACACTTACATTATTTTCAAGCACGAGTGACCCAATGCGTCACCGCCCTTTAGGTGAAAACGTACACACAATTCAAAAACCAGATATTAGCACTATTACGGTTGAAGAAGTCTTAGAGAAAGCCAAAGACCTATAAATTAATCGACACTCGGTTTTTTTGCAGGTGCTTTATCAAGCATCTTTTGTGCCAGCGCATCAGGCAATATTCCAATAAACCAGCTCACAAAGTGCGTCGGAAATGGGAAACAAATACGCCCTTTATTCTTGGCTAAACCATTCGCTATAATTTTAGCTGCTTGCGCCGCTTCCATCTTAAACGGCATCGGAAAATCATTTTGATCCGTAATACGGCTGGTTACAAAACCAGGGCAAATAACATTCACACTAATGTTCGTATTTTTTAATGCCCCCCGTAACGCTTCACCATAAAAGCGTACAGCACCTTTAGAGGCACTATAAGCAGGAGAGCTTGGCCAACCACGAAACCCCGCCAACGAACTCACAACTGCAATCTGCCCTGATTTTTCGCGCGCCAACATTAACTCCATCGCGGGCTCAATCGTATTCAAAACGCCTGTAATATTGACATCAAAAATCTTACGCGCCTCGCTTAAAGGTTCGCCATCAAGACGTCCGCCTGTTCCGCCAGAGATACCCGCATTTGCAATCACCAAATCAAGCGACTCAAAACTATTAACCCAATCCTTCATTGCCTCTTGTTCAGTTACATTGATAACTCTGGCATCTACGTTAGCACCCTTGGCCTCACATAACGTTTGTATCGCTTGTAATCGCTCCTTGTTACGGCCACTTAAATAGAGCTGTACGTCTTTTTCTGCGTAAAATTGTGCTAATGCCGCCCCAATGCCACTTGATGCCCCTGTGATAAAGATAAATTTTGGATTTTTCATGAATAAATCATAACATTACGCGTGTGATTTAAACAACATGGTTTACGTGTTCGCAAACTGCCTTTACAATATCAATCAATGGATATTTCAACACTTAAACGCCGCGGACTTATGTATGTTCTTTCTTCTCCATCAGGGGCAGGAAAAACAACCATTACGCGCGCCCTCTTAAAGAATAACGCTGACAAAATGAGTGTCTCCGTATCCGCAACTACCCGCCAACGTCGCGCAGGCGAAGTACAAGGGCAAGATTACCACTTTGTCGATATTACTGAATTCAACAAAATGGTTGAAAACGGCGATATGCTGGAACATGCAAAGGTTTTTGGCAATTATTACGGCACACCCCGCAGCCAAGTTGAAGAAGCCTTAGCCTCAGGAAAAGACGTTATTTTTGATATTGATTGGCAAGGCACGCAGCAACTACGTGAAATGGCACGTGACGATCTTGTAACCGTTTTTATTCTGCCGCCATCTGCACGTGAATTAGAAAACCGCCTTCGTAATCGCTCAAAAGATACACTTGAGACCGAAACACAAATTCGTGATCGTATGAGTAAATCAAACGATGAAATGACGCATTATTCTGAATATGATTATGTTTTAATTAACCGTGATATTGATTGGGCAATTGAACAAGCGCAAATGATTTTAGATGCTGAACGTTTAAAGCGTAGACGCCTTATTGGTCTATCTGATTTTGTGCGCGGACTAAAAGAAGGCCGCTAAGCATTTTTATTTTCAACAAGCCTTGCAAGCTCTATAAATTTTTCTGGTGGGATATTCTCTGCCCGTAAAGTTTCATCTAAACTTAATTCTTCAAAAAACTCTTTATAATCTTTCAACGAACTACGGATCATTTTACGCCGTTGACCGAAAGCAGCGGCTGTAATTTTTTCAACCAGATCAAACGATGGCTGTGAAAGCTCTTGTTCTTTAGGTCTGAAATGTACAATAGACGACACAACTTTAGGCGGCGGTGAAAATGCACTTGCGGGTACATCAAACCTTAATTCTGCCGTGCATAACCATTGAGCAATCACCGCTAAACGTCCGTAGGCCTTACTGCTCACATCTGCTACTATACGCATTGCAACCTCACGTTGGAACATTAACGTCATGGATTGATAGGCGTTTTGATCTTTATAAATATCTTTAAGCCACCCAATCAAAAGAGGTGTTGCAATGTTATATGGCAGATTTGCAATGATGGCACGTGGCGCATCAACCATTTCTGTTAGATTCATGTCCAACGCGTCTGCATGAATAATATCTAACTTCCCATTTGCCGCCTCTTTTAAACCTTGTAAAGCTTTGATTGCACGTGGGTCATACTCAATGGCCGTTAAACTTTTCGCTCCAGCATTTAAAATGCTTCGCGTAAGCCCACCCGGCCCTGGGCCAATTTCAACGACATGATAATCGGTTACATTTGCCGCATGCCGCACAATTTTATCAGTTAAATTCAGATCAAGTAAAAAATTTTGCCCAAGTTTTTTTGTCGCGCGTAATTCATGATCACGAATAACATCACGCAATGGCGGTAATAACGATAAGTCGGGAGTGTTAGATGCCAAAATTAATCTTCACGACGATCAATAAAACTAGCAGAGCGGATATCAGACAAATATCTTTTTTGCAGGCGGTCAAGACGTTGTAAACCAATAGCGTTCAAGACATCTTCTTCTTTAGGCAAAGTCTCAACAGATATTTGACGCGATTCATTCAGCGTCAAAATATGATAGCCAGACAACCCTTTTAACGGAGAACTAATCTGACCTTTACTCAAACTCTTAACGACAATGTCTTGCTCTTTTGGTAATTCACCCGCCTGTACCCATCCCAAAGATCCACCTTGTACCGCAGAAGAACTCTTCGAAAACTGCGCCGCAACAACGGCAAATGGCGCACGACCCGCTTTAATTTCTTGAATTAGTTTTGTTGCCAATTCTTTAATTTTTTTGTCTTCTTTTGAATTGGGCACAGGTAAGAAAATTTCAGAAACTTGATACTCCGTTGTACCAATATTTTCTTTAAGCTTATTCATTTTTTCCGAAATATCGTTTTCAGTAACATCGACGCGGGGCCTCAATATCGTCGTTACAACTTTACGCCATGCAATCTGAGCTTCAATTTGGCGCATCAATGTACTTTGCGGAATACCAGATTTCGTCATAACTTTTGCAAATTCTTCGGCCGTCATTTTATTTTGTGACGCCATCTGACCAAAAGCTTCGTCGATTTCTTCACGCGTCACAGACAGTTCATTTTTCTTTGCTTCTTGAATTTTTAGTTGCTCTTCAATCAACAGACTGAGCGCTTGCGGCTTCACTTTTTCACGGTTTTCTTTTGTATTTTGAATACCCGATGACGCCAGAATAAGGCTCATACGGTTATTAACATCAGCTTCTGAAATTGCATCTTTATTAACTGTGGCCGCAATTCCAAAAGATGTAGCTGCCTTTGCTTGCTGAACAACGACAGGTGACAATAAAAGTGCCGCGATAATTACAATGTGTTTCATATTAAATCTCTATTTCTTATTTGCTTAAATTAAACAGACAATCTTGTCATTTTTATGCGGCATTTTTGTTCGCAAAGCGACCGCCTTTTTTAAAGTTACTTAAATATTTTGGTAAAATAATACCCATTGCCGTTGGCTCAACACCCAAATCTTTTAATCCCGCAACGCCTTTTGCCACAACATTATCTGTTTCCAAAGATTTAACCTGATCGCGAGTCAAAAGCGGTTTTGGCATTAAGCTCATAAAACTACCTTGAATTTTCGCAATCCCCCACGGCAAGGTTACCAAAGCACGATCACGATTAATTTCTGCCAATAAAATCTGATAAATTTCCTTAAACGTCACCACCTCTGGCCCACCTAAATGATAAATATTGCTTTTATACTTACATGTTTTGTTCGTTACGATATTCGTAATTGCTTGCGCAATATCGCCTACATAAATAGGCTGAAATTTTGTTTTACCGCCGCCAATCAACGGTAGAAATGGTAAAAAAGTAGCCATCTTTGCAAACATATTGAAAAATGAATCCCCTGGTCCAAAGACTACGCTAGGACGTAAGATCGTTGCTGTTGGGTATTCTTCGAACACGCGAGCTTCGCCATCCAGCTTGCTTTTAGCATATTTTGATTTTGATTCTTCAATGCCCAATGCTGAGATATGAACAAAGCTCTGTACGTTTTCTTCTGCGCATATTTTAGCAATACTAGCGGGTAGCTCTGTGTGTACGCGTTCAAACTTATTATTTTTTCCTTTTTCGAAAAGAATACCAACCAGATTGATAACCACGCTACTACCAGAAATCGCTTCTTTAAGCGAAGCCTCGTCAGAATAATTACATTGAAATGGCACAACCTGACCTACATTACCGCACGTTTTTGATTCAAACGCACTTTCTGGGATACGTGTTGCAATTTTCACGCGATATCCTGCACGCGCCAAATCTTGGGTAACGCGACGACCAATAAAGCCCGCGCCACCAAAAATACAAATAATCTTATCTTGTTGTTTCATTCCAAACATATCCTCAAATTCTGATCTCAATTTAAGGCGAAAAACCTATAAAATCCACCCTTTTATCGCAGTTATGCTTTGCTAACGAAGCTATCCATAACCCGTTTCGCCCCTGCGTGATCAAAATTAATATCTAATTTCGATCCATCAATATGGATAATTGTGCCATTGCCGAACTTATCATGAAAAACACGCATTCCGTTTGTAAATTCTCCATCCGTTGTGGCCTTTTGGCTTAAATCCAAATTGCGCCCAGACACTTTGGCGTCAAAACCAGAAGAATCCCAATGAGACGTACGCCCCATTTGCGCCATACCTGTATCAGTAGCCAAATCTATGTGCTCTTCAGGTAACTCATCCACAAAACGTGACGGGATCGAGTTCACCCAACTGCCATAAATACGCCTGTTGGCGACATATGATATGTAAGATTTTTCACGTGCGCGCGTAATACCCACATAGGCCAAGCGGCGTTCTTCTTCCAAACCTTTTTGACCGTTTTCATCCATAGAACGTTGTGATGGGAACAATCCCTCTTCCCACCCAACAAGAAATACAGTTTTAAATTCTAATCCTTTAGCCGCATGCAATGTCATTAATGTAATTGAGTCATTACTACTGTTATTTTGATTTTCTAGCACTAAAGCGATGTGTTCCAAAAACTCTTGTAACGATTCAAAATCACTCATTGCAGAAACAAGCTCTTTTAAATTTTCTAAACGGCCTGGCGCATCAGGGGCTTTGTCTAGTTTCCACATTTCATTATACCCAGAGTCATCTAATATCGTCGAAGCTAGCTCTGCATGATGCAACGTACTAACCAATGATTTCCATCTTTCGAAATCATCAATCAACTTCATCAATGTCCCTTTTATTTTAGGCTTTAATTCATCGGTCTGTGACAAATCTAAAATTGATTGATAAAGACTGATATTTTTTGAACGCGCGTGTTTGTATAGGTTTTTAACAGTCGTACCGCCAATACCGCGCTTAGGTGTATTGATTATTCGCTCAAGCGCTAAGTCGTCATTTTCTTGTGCAACAACACGCAAGTAAGCCAACGCATCACGGATTTCTTTACGCTCATAAAATCGAGGGCCGCCAATAACGCGATAGGATAATCCAAGCTGAATAAAACGTTCCTCAAATTCACGCATTTGGAAGCCTGTTCGTACAAGAACCGCCATATCATTGAGCCTTAAACCCTTACCCTGTAACGATTCAACCTCTTCGCCCACCCAACGCGCTTCGGCTGGGCCGTCCCAAAACCCACGCACACGAACCTTTTCACCAACCTCTTCAGTTGTAAAAAGATTTTTCCCTAAACGATCAGCATTGTTATCAATTACACCATTTGCCGCCGCCAAAATATGGCCCGTCGAACGATAATTTTGTTCAAGGCGTACCACTTTCGCGCCAGCAAAATCTTTTTCGAAACGTAAAATATTATCAACTTCTGCGCCGCGCCATCCATAAATGGATTGATCATCATCACCCACGCAACAAATATTATTTGACCCTTTAGCAAGCAATCTTAACCATAGATATTGCGCTACGTTTGTATCTTGATATTCATCAACCAAAACATATTTAAAACGGCGATGATAATCATCTAGTACGGTTGCATTTTTAGGATCTTTTAAAATCGTCGTCATATGAAGAAGTAAATCGCCAAAGTCACAAGCATTTAAAATTTTCAATCTTTGTTGGTACTGCGTATATAAAGTTAGCATTTTACCATCTGCGAAATCACCAACTTCATTTGGGTTTACATCTGTCGGGTTTTTTCCTTTATCTTTCCATGAAGAAATATTATCCGAAACACCGCGCGGCGGATTTTTCTTCGGGTCAATTTGATGCTCTTCCAATAACTGCTTACATAAACGCACCTGATCATCTGCATCTAAAATAGTATAATTTGATTCCAAACCAACCAATGGAGCATGTTGACGTAACATTCGCGCCGCCAAGGAATGGAAAGTGCCTAACCACCAACCCTCAACAGGAACACCGCCCATAAGGGTTGAGATACGCTCTTTCATTTCTTGTGCGGCTTTGTTGGTAAAGGTTACCGCCAGAATTTGCCCTGGAAAGGCATGATTAGATTGCAATAAATAAGCAAGGCGGGTTGTTAAAACGCGCGTTTTGCCCGTTCCTGCACCTGCTAATACCAAGACTGGGCCATCCGTTGCAAGAACGGCTTCTTGTTGCGCTGGGTTTAAATCATCATAAATAGCGGCCTGTGCATTTGCCGCCTCTTCTCTAGGGTCATAATCTATTGTAAAGCTCATGGGTTATTCATACCAAGAGCGGTTTACCCGATGCAATCTTATATTTGAAAAATAGTAGGTTTAATCCATCTCATGCGGCGATTTCGCCACAGTCACTAGGTTACGTCCTTTGTTTTTAGACGCGTACAACGCCAAATCGGCACGACGGATCAAGCCATCAATATCTTCTTCACCACCATAAAATTGAGCGACACCCAATGAAACAGTGATTTGACCAAGATTATCACCCGTTGCGCGATTAATAATTTCTTTTTTCTCAACGGCCTGACGTAAATTTTCTGCCACTTGCTTCGCAGCGTTTTGATTGGTGTCAGGAAGAATAATCACAAATTCTTCACCACCATAACGCGCAGCCATATCTTGGCCTTTAACGCCGTTGATCAAAGTCATAGCAACTAGACGAAGGACTTGATCACCTACTTGGTGACCGTAAGTGTCGTTGAACCCTTTAAAGTGGTCAATATCAATCATAACAACAGAAAATATTGTGCCTTCTTTTTTAGACTCACGTGTAATGCGTCCAATTTGTTCGTCAAACGCTTTTCTATTTGCCAAGCCTGTTAAACCATCCGTAGAGGCTTCGCGGCGAATACGTTCCATATCGCGTCTAAGCTCAGTCATCATGGAAGATGATTGATCTAAGCGATTTTCAAGGCTCTTATTATATTCAACCATTTTATTGGTTTCGGTAGAAATGAAATTTAAAACCGCTTTCATTTCTTCAGGGACGGTCACTGTTTCAAGCTTCTGCGATGCGTTTTCTAACGTGCCTGTATATTCAAAGGTTGTATCCTTTACGTTCTGCATAATGCTTGAAACATCATGCAACGTTGCACTAATTTGATCCCCAGCACGCTGATATGTATCGCGCTCATGGCCAAAATTTAAATATTTCTCATAAAGATCACTAAGATTTTGCTCTGATATTTTATCTTGAGTTAGTAAACGCTCGTTAATCTCTTCACGTAGCTTCGGGCTTACGTTGGCATAGTATACATACCAAACCTCAAAGTTTTGAGGGACCGGCGGCACACCATCTTTTTGCATACGCTGCATAGCTTTAGAAGAAAATTTATCCGCAACATCTAAATCGTGCGTGTACATATCTGAATTGGATTTCATGGACTGGGCCTTAAACTTTTAAAATTATTTTCATATTATTACACAGATGAACAAATAATCAAATCCACTTTGTCGTTGGATCAAATTTTTCAGATGGTGCATTTTTTAGAGCTTCAACAACATCTTCAACCTTATCGACAACCACAAACATTGCTTTGTCTTCTTGTCGCATAAAACCTTCATTTGCGATATTATCAATAGCATTCAGCAATTTTTCCCAATAGCCTTTCATATTCACAATAACGATAGGCTTATCATGTAGACCCAATTGCTTCCACGTTAAGAGCTCAAACAACTCATCAAGTGTACCTAATCCGCCTGGTAAAATTACAAATGCCTGTGATCTATCGACCATCATTTGCTTACGTACGTGCATCGTATCTACAACGTGCAATTCTGTTAATTCTTCGTGCTGCACTTCACGTTCTTCGATATGCGATGGTATGATACCAACCACTTCGCCACCTGAACTCATCGCAGAATCTGCAACTAAACCCATCAAACCAACGCGTCCACCACCATAGACGACACCCCATTTTTCTGCGGCTATAGAGGCACCCAATTTAGTTGCCGCATTTTTAAAATCATCATCAACATTTGATGATGAACCACAGTAAACACATACATTTTTTATTTCGGTCATTTTAAATCTTATATTTTGATAAAGTTAAATTATTCTGTTTCTTCTACAACAATTTGGTAGGCCTTGCCATCCCATTTTATAGATTTTTGATCGCAAACCTTTGAGTTTAAAACCAAAGACATACCACACGATTTTATCGCATCTTTTATGTCGCCTTCTTTTTCACTTACTTGCTCATTTTCTTCAACGATATCAATATCATAATTACAAACTGTTGTTTCATTCTCTTCTTCCAAAACAGCATCAAAAGTAAATAATGTTGATTTCGGCTTTCCAATCAATGTCGCTTCTGTAATAGCTATATAAAAATTTTCCATATTATACGCCTTCAGGCCCTTCATAATGTAATCATCTTTCTGATTACAATTTAAATCTACTTTTTTCGATGCTTGATAATTCCAAAAAATATCTGGGTTTTGTTTTGCAACCGTATTCATCCATTTTGGTAAAGGTCCATATTGGCGAGGTTTCGATTTATTTTCACTATCTGTGTACGCAATACTCAAAAGATCAGCACGATCTTCCGTAACGCGTGCCATACACGACAACTCTCTAATCTGTTTTAAAACGGCATCTTCGGCACTACTCGACTCCCACATACATTCTGCATCACGGTAGATCAGCCACGTTTTCTGTAATGCCTTCAAGTCCGCCGCTGCTTTATCGTCCAACTTTTTAGGTAAGTCCTCATAGATTTCATTCAACCTCTCTTGCGCCGCGGTTAAATGCGCCGTTAAGCAAACCCGTGTACTGGCCGTACTATCATTATTTTTACAATAAAGATTATGACCTTGCGCCTGCGCGGATGATAAAGGAGCGAACGCTGCAACGATAAGAAATAAAGCAAAATAAACGTGTATTTTCATGATGATGAGCCTGCTTCTGAAGAAAATGGAATTCGATAGAGTGATTTTGGAAATACCCTCCTTTATTTATACCCTTTATTTACATCGAGGGAAAGATGTCATAAAAGGGAACACAACATTTCAACAACAAGGATGCCCTATAAATGTCTTTAATCGATACAATCACACGTACAATGCTGGTCAAACCACATGCTGCTGGATATCCTTTCATCATCGGTAGCATCGTTGCCACCGTTATATTTCTCATATTATGGAAGCCATTGGGCGTTTTATTTCTATTTCTAACGCTTTTCATACTTTACTTTTTCCGTGACCCTATTCGTGTCGTTCCGCAACAAGACGGATTAATCATCGCACCCGCAGACGGTCGCATTATTTCCATCACAGAAAATCAAAAACTACCCGATGGATTAGATGCCGAAGTCAACGAAGATGAAAACTTTACAAAGATCAGTATTTTTCTTTCAGTTTTAGACGTACACGTAAACCGTGTTCCTGTTGCGGGTGAGGTTGTGAAAACTTTTTATTATGAAGGTAAATTTTTAAATGCCGAACTTGATAAAGCAAGCCTAGAAAATGAGCGTAGCGTTGCTCTTATTAAGACTGCCGACGACAAATTTGTTGGTGTCACACAGATCGCTGGACTTATTGCACGCCGCATCATCACCGATCTATCAGAAGGTGATGCCGTTCAAACAGGTCATCGCTACGGATTAATTCGTTTCGGTAGCCGTTCAGACGTTTACATCCCTAGTGCAACAGCGCCGCTTGTGTGCGTCGACCAAAGAACATTAGGTGGCGAAACAGTCTTGGCCGACTTAAACACCAGCCATGAAAAACGTGAAGGTGAAAAAATATAATTATCTAGTTGAACAAGAAAGTTTTAAACATGACCAAGCCATCATTAACACCTGTTTCAAAAGACAATGAAGCCGAAACAACAGAAACATCTGGGGATGAAGAAACACACCTCTTCATGGGGCTTCATAAACTTATCCCTAATATCCTGACGTTAATGGCATTGGCCGCAGGCTTAACCGCCATTCAATTTGGGATGGATGGCGAATGGGAACGCGCTGCGATTGCGGTTGTGATCGCCGCCATACTCGATACGCTTGATGGCGCAACCGCTCGCCTATTAAACGCCCAAAGTGAATTTGGCGCACAACTCGACAGTTTCTCAGATTTTCTGGCTTTTGGCGTTGCGCCTGCCATGATTTTATATATGTGGGTTTTAGAAGAATCTGGCAAAGTGGGTTGGATTGCCATGCTTGTCTTCGCCGTTGCCGCCGCTATGCGCCTAGCACGATACAACATTACTAAGATGCCAGAAACTGGTGTCTGGTCCAAAGGTTTTTTTGCAGGTGTACCTGCTCCCGCCGGTGCTGGCTTAGCATTGCTTCCTTTGTTTGTATGGCTGATGGCACCTAATTTTTTCGAAAGCTTTGCCGCCGCAAATATATTGGTTGGTATTTGGGTGATCTTGTGTGCCGGCATGATGGTTAGCCGTATCCCAACATGGTCATCAAAACAAATTAAAATAAAAAAGCAATGGGCTATGCCCGCGTTGACCGTTACGGCCCTGCTTATCGCCGCCCTTATACAGGCACCATGGCCCACATTAACGATTATGGCGTGCTGTTACATCATCACCATACCGTTGGCTATTCGTCATTTTCAAAAAATTGTGAAACAAAGCGCAGAAAAATATGACCTAACGGATTTAGCGTTAGGCATATCTGAAGTTGATGATTTACACGATAATCGTTCTAAAGATTAGCAACTTATAATTAAGCCATGCCACCCATACCAGGACCACCTGGTGAAGGGTTATTCATATTCTGTTCTGCTTCTCTCGTATAAAGAACGTTTTGTTCTCGTAACGCCATGCGTACATCTTGATTTGTGAAGTCAATTTCTGGTTCTGGCTCTGCTGCTGGTAACTCGTTTCTTACAGCACCAATCGTAGCGCTAAATTCTGCTACTGCCATATCGGCGGCTTCAAAAATTTCTCCCAACAGTCCTGGACTCTCTGTTGCTGTTAAATCTGTACTAACGCCTTCGGCACGATCTGCTGGTGTTGCTTCTACATAGTTACTTCTTGTATCTGATTCTAAAGCGTGCGTTTCATCTTGAATAACGCGCATTTGAGTATCATGCTGCGTGCCTTCTTGTTGCATCTGCGCTTGAATATCCGCTGCTGTCCATTCATATCCATGACAGGCTTGATCCATATTCATACCAAATTGTATTTCTGTTGATAGGTTTTCTGGTTGTGTTATGTTTAATTCACCCATTATGCTATCGCCTCATTTAATGCTTCATCGCCCATTTCATTTAACCTTGGAGGTCTAGGAGCATAGTTTAAATTCAAATTCGCTTGTGGGTCATATCGATTAGACGCCATTCTTTGCGCTTCCATATCACGGATAGACATCCCCGCATGTTGTGCACCTGTCATACCACTACCACCCATACCAGGGCCGCCCATACCTGCCGCTGGTGCTTGTGCAATATAATGATTAGCAAGGCCCAATGCTTGATTATGTTGATTAGATAATGCCAAAGAGTACGTCACTTGCGGCAACGATTCCATCGAAGCAATTGTCGCCTCGTTAATTGGTGCGCCCAAATTTTCTTCTACATT
>JALZUF010000050.1 GCA_023301785.1 Alphaproteobacteria bacterium
TGTGTTTGTTTTTTTGATGATTTGGACATAGGGAATACTGAAAAAGTTATCTTAATAACATAATACAAAAAACAGGTTATGAATACAAAAAAAGAGCCAACATCATGCTGGCTCTTAGAATTTTGTTTTTTTAAGCTATAAAATTAGTATTTTACGCTGCAACCATAAGGCTTTGTGCTGGCCACTTTTACAGGCTCACCTGCTTTTAAGCTTGCTAGTGCTGCTGTAACATAATTATCAGCACTTTCAATTGAAGACGATTTGAAGCTTGAATCACTATCGATGGCGCCTGCATAAGCCAAAATACCATCTTTATCGATTACAAACATATGCGGCGTTGTTTTAGCATCATATAGTTTACCAATTTCACCTGATTCATCTTTTAAGCGTGCTGTTGATTTTGCGCCGGCTTCTTCCATAATTTTGTTAGCTTCTTCGTTTGATACGTTTCCTTGTTTACCTTCTGCAGAAGAAACGATAGTCAGCCATACAACATCATCTGCTGTGGCCTCTGCTTGTAATTTTTGCATATTGCCGACGCTGTAATGTTTTACAACGAATGGACAATCATGGTTTGACCATTCAAGAACAACAGTTTTTCCTTTGAAATCGCTTAATGAATGTTCAACGCCATTTGTATCAGTGGCTGTAAAATTAGGGGCAGGTTCGCCAACAACTGGTGCTGCACTTGCTGAAGGTAGGCAGGCTGTTAGTCCGATAACGCTTAATAAAGCTAAGATTGGTAATTTCATGTTTTCCTCGTCTTGTTTGGTTTAATTATTTAGTAGGGCATCCTCTACGATGCTCTTAGTTAAAATTTGCGGTAGTAATATAGGTTCGGGTCTTTCTCCCATTTCGTTACGTGCCCCATAAAATACGTATAAAGGAACACCTTGACGGTCAAAAGAGTTCAAGTAATTTGTGATCTCTGGGTTTTGATTGGTCCAATCACCTTTAAGATATTCAACATCTTTTTCAATAAAGATATTTTGAACCGTATTTGTTTTAATGGCGATACGTTCGTTAACTTTACACGTAATGCACCACGCCGCTGTCATGTTCGTGAAGATGGCTTTGTCACCCTCAAGTAATTGCTCGAGCTTTTCATTCGTAAAAATGCTTTCTTTAACTGCGCCGTTTGTATTCATTTCTACCGCTGCTTTTAAAGAAAAGGGAGCATAAAGACTAAAACCTGCCGTTAGTATTAAGAATGAAAGACATAGAGCACGGAAGAAATTTCCTGCTGGTAAATGACGCCACAACCATATTGTAAATACGATGGCGACAAGCGCAGACAAAATAATAAGAACACCAAATGAGTTTGTTTGTTGAGACAAAACCCAAACTAGGAATGCGGCTGTTAAGAACATCGGGAAAGATAGGAATTGTTTAAATACTTCCATCCAAGCACCAGGTTTAGGGAGCTTCGTTCTAAGCTGTGGAATAAAGCACAAGGCTAAATATGGAAGTGCTAAGCCGAAGCCTAACGCTAAGAATATAAGTAAGGACACTGCAGCGCCTTGCGTTAAGGCATAGCCCATGGCAACACCCATAAAGGGAGCCGTACAAGGGGTGGCAACAAGTGTAGCAAGTACGCCTGTAAAAAAGGCGCCTTTATTGCCAGATTGCCCAGCTAGTTTTTGTCCGAAGTTACCAAAGCTGTTTGAGAATTCAAAAAATCCAAAAAGATTTAATCCAATAATAAAAACCAAATAAATTAAAACACTAATGACCACTGGATTTTGAAGTTGGAATCCCCATCCGATTTCTGCGCCTGCTGATTTTAGAGCAATTAAGATTGATGCAATAAGGGCAAAGCTTAGTAAAATTCCTGCGGTATAACTTAACCCGTAAAATCGTGCTTTTTTTTCTTCTTTATCTCCCAATTGCACAAGGCTTAAGGCCTTCATAGACAAGACAGGAAAAACACAAGGCATCAGGTTTAAAATTAACCCACCCACAAGTGCAAAAAAGAAAGCCTTTTGAAAGGTGGTTGAGCTTTTTTCTGGGTTGTCAGAAACTACCTCTGAACTAGCTGGAGTAGGTCCCGTAGCTGCAATAGCGCTCTGTTTACTTGTATCTTGCACTGCGCTTAGAGCGTAGCTTTGATTTTCATTATCTGAATATATTACAAAATCGAGTTCTTGTACTTCTGCAATATCTCTTTCACCTTTTTTTTGTGAAATTGTGTATCCGTTGTCTGTTTTTTGAATAGTTGCTTTTGCTGGGTTTAAAACTAAACCCCATTCTTCTGGTGCAATGGCAATATGATCCAGATTAAATTTTGTCTCCAAACCTTCGATATCAATAACGAGGTTATCTCCTTGGTTATAGAATGTCGCAGTTTGAGAAATAGGGGTAGGAAGCGCGGATTCAGCTTCTTGAATTTTGGCCGCATTTGATAAATCATTTTCTGCGTTAAAAGTCACTGAAACTTCATGTGTTTCTGGAATACAAATATCGTGACAGACAAGAAGATTCACGACCCCCGTAATAGTGATTGGATCACTTGAAACGTTTGTCGGAACGTTAAGGTTTTGTAGAAGGATAGTTTCACCTTCATGACCGTAATTGGTTAATTCACCAAGATTTATTTTCTTAGGCGTCGGCCATTCAAGATCGCTAACTGTATAACCTTTAGGTAAGTCCCACTGTATGTCTGCGGCTAAACCAGAATCCCCTGGATTAATCCAGTAAGTATGCCACTTAGGGTAAATATCTTTTTTTACGCCCAAACGAATAACATCATTTGGCGTTAGATTGTTTTTATCTGTAACAACAGAAACAGAAACGTATTTTTCTGGTTCGTCAGCATTTTCAATGTTTGCGTTTGCAGATAAAGAAAAACCAAAAATGAAAATACTTAGTAGTAAGATTGATAAATATTTTTTAATTCCTAAGGCCATGATTGGTTTCTCTTTTATGTTAGTTTTTTAAATTATGAGGCGTTTGCAATAGCTGTTGCTAACTTTGCGGCAATCTCTGGCGTTTTGTGATCTACTTTTATTTGATCAACGACATCTCCATTACCATTAACTAAAACAACGAACCCTGTTTTGGCGCCGTATTTCTGTAATACTTTGTCTACATTGGCGTTGGTTGCAACAACTCTTGTTTCTGCAATAGAATCTTTGTTTGTAAAATCAAACTTCACAGCTTCAATTTTTGTAGGGTTGATGACTTCCATTGCTTCGGCCATACGTGGGCCTAAAATTTTACACGACCCACATGAATCTGAATGGAAGGCTATTGCTTTAATTGACGGCGCTTCTACCTCAGCTTCTGTTTTTACAATTGGTGGTTTTTCATTTTCAAAAGCTTGCGCTGAAAACGGTGCGGCAACTAAGATGGCAAATAAAGCCAAGACGTAAGATAATTTCATTGAGTTCTCCAATTTTTAAGATTTTAATGGGTTATAAGGTTGATTTCGACAGAAAAAGCCGCTTTGTTACAATATATTATATGAATTATTAAGTTTAGTCAGAAATTAAGCTGTTATGAATGAGAATTATAGACAAACCGTTTTAAATCTTCCTCCTAACCCAGGGGCGGAGATATTAAGATATGGCTGGCTTAAGGAGGACGTAGTTTCTCTTGGGCAAGGTGAGGGGTGCGATCCAACGCCTGATTTCATCGTAAACGCTGCCAATAAAGCTATGCTTGAAGGTAAAACTCACTATGGCCCTGTTTTAGGGCAGCCTTTTCTACGAGAAGAGATATCGCAATATTATAAACGTTTAATGAACGTTAATTTACCCGCCAATCGTGTTTTTGTCACAGCATCAGGCACAACGGCCATGCACCTTGCTTTAACGAGTATTTTAGATAAAGGCGATGAAGTGGTTGCAATAACGCCTATATGGAAAAATTTAATGGGCGCTGTACGTCTTGCACAAGCGGAAGCGACGCAAGTCCCTTTAAAGTATGAAAATCATTCTTGGTCGCTAGATATGGACAAGTTGATTGACTCATGTAGTTCTAAAACTAAAGCTATTCTTATTGTTACGCCATCTAACCCAACGGGATGGGTGATGAGTGAAAATGAGATGCGTACGCTTTTAGACTTCACACGTAAAAACAATATTTGGATCGTGTCTGATGAGGTTTATAACCGCAGTTGTTATAATGTGAGCCATTCGCCTAGTTTTTTGCAGTATGCACAGGATGATGACTTGTTGCTCACGATCAATAGTTTTTCTAAAAGTTGGGCGATGACAGGGTGGCGTCTAGGCTGGCTAACAGGGCCGGCAAGTGCTGAAGCTGTTATACGTGATATCGCGCTCTATGATAATATGTGCCCTCCAACATTCACACAATATGGCGGTGCGAAGGCTTTGTCAGATGGGGAAGATTTTATTAAACAACAGATGGCAGGTTGGAAAAGTAACCTAGACATTATCACGACTAGGTTTGAAGCTAATGATAAAATTGAAACGTACAGACCACCTTCAACATTCTATTCTTTTTTTAAAGTACAAGGAGAGAATAATAGCCTCGAGTTCGCGAAAAGACTTATTGATGAACAAAGTTTAAGTTTGGCTCCTGGAGTTGCCTTCGGTAATAACGTTTCGGAGTGGATGCGTTTATGTTTTGCTGTGTCCGAAGCAAAATTGAATAGCGCATTAGATAAGCTTGAGGCGGCCATCAAATGAATAATATGCGTGGTTATTTTGGCATTGGTGTTGAGGGAATTACTAAAGAGCAAAATTTAGGAAGCCTTGTACGTTCTGCGCATGCTTTTGGCGCAAGTTTCTTTTTTGTGATTCGACCAGAATTAAATGTGCGTGCTGTACGTGCTTCTGATACATCAGGCGCGTTTGATCATATGCCGCTTCACATCTGGTCGAGTGTTGAGGAAATGGATCTGCCTCAAGGGTGTCAGCTTGTTGCTGTTGAATATACCGAAGGTGCTGTAGAGTTGCCTAGTTTTAGACACCCGTTGCGAGCGGCTTATGTTTTGGGGCCTGAAATGGGGGATGTATCGCCAGAACTGATGGCTAAAGCAGATCATGTGATCAAAATACCCATGAAATTCTGCATTAATGTAGGCGTTGCGGGCGCGCTAACAATGTATGATCGCGTTATTTCAATGGGTAAATTTGCGGACCGACCTGTTAAGGCTGGTGGGCCTGAAGAATTATTGCAACCGCCAAAGCCAAACCACCGCCGTAAAATCAGAAATAAGAATAAGAAATAACGCTTATTTTTGTGAGGTATAGCTTGGTTTTATGGCTATTTCTTGATAAGTGTAGAATAAATAAATTTTAACATGGAAATTCCTTAAATTTGCCATTATCAAAGCTTATCAACTTCAACATAGTTTAATATTATTGTTTCCTTTAAATATAGAGGACACATAGAGGAAAATAAAAATGTCACGCATATCCAATCTAACGTTTTTAGTCAGCATTCTTTTGATTACTACCACTGCCCAAGCACAAGCGTCTAAACCAAGACTATTGGGTACATTTGGAGAGTGGCGAGCTTATTCATTTTTGGAGAATGGGAATAAAGTTTGCTACATGGCGGCTGAACCGAAGACACAGGTTGGCAATTATACGAGCCGTGGGGACGTTTTTGCCTTGATTACACATAGACCCGCTGAAAAGACCAAAGATGTCTTTAGTTACATCACTGGCTACCCTTACAAAGTGGGTAGTGAGGTCAATGTATCGGCAAATGGAAGCAATTATAAGCTTTTTACGCAAGATGAGACCGCTTGGGCTGCTGATGCAGCGGCCGACCGTGTTGTGATTGGTGCTATTAAAGCTGGCTCTACAATGGTTGTTAAAGGCACTTCAAAGCGCGGAACGTTGACTACAGACACTTTTAGCTTGAATGGATCGAGTAAAGCGTATAATACAATATCCAAAGAATGCGGATTATAGAAAATAGATCAAATTACATATTTAATAAAAGGCTTGTTAACAATTATATGAAATAGTGAGAGAATAGATAGATGCATCAATTTCTATTTATATTTCAGTATTAATTTAGCAAAAGATGAATGAGTAAGAAAAACAAAATTATTAATCAATGGGCTCAAAAGCTTTTTAATAATGGCATAATTTATTTTATGGCATCGAAGATATATGCGCTTACTCAATTCTTTTCTCATAAGTTGAAATTAAAAAATAGGCATTTATTAACACGATCTAATACTTTGCGTTTAAGATACGTAGCGGGCTTTACAACGTTCCTTCTGGCCGCACTTTTATCCTTCTCTTTAAATTCATTCAACTTGGGTGCCTTTCAGGCATATCAGTTTGCGAATATCATGCCTGCCGCTGGACATCCAGATATTTCAAAAAATGTTATTAATGGTGGATTGCATGGCGATTTTGCGGTTGCTTCAATCGTCTCAAATGCGATTCCTGAGCCGTTACCTTTAGATAGAGAAATTACAATTCAATCAGGCGATGCTTTGGGTCTTGTAATGGAAAAGCAAGGTATTGGTAATGAAGAAGCCTCAAATATCATTAAGATAATTCAGCCACACTTTGACCCCCGCCATATCAAAGCAGGACAAAAAATAGATTTGCACTTTGAAGAAGCACGCGACGATTCACAACGTTTCCGCGAAATGAAAATGAAGCTTGATCCGATCAAGACATTGATTGTTGCGAGAGCAGGCGACAACTTCACAGCCAAAATTGATGAAAAAGAAGTTAAAAAAGTTATTAAAGCCAAACAAGCGGAAGTAAAGGTTTCGCTCTATGGAAGTGCAGCACAAGCTGGCATCCCAAAAAGTGTTGTGGCGGATGCGATTAAAATATTTTCATGGAATGTAGATTTTCAAAGAGACATTCGTCCGAATAATGTTTTGGAAGTTATGTACGAGAGTTACGAAACTGAAGACGGTCACGTTTCTAAGACAGGAAATATTCTTTACACAAAGTTGAAATTGAATAATAGAGAAATCCCACTTTATCGTTTTAAAATGTCTGATGGTCGTGTTGATTATTTTCAGCCCGATGGCCGTTCGATTAAGCGCACTTTAATGAAGACACCAATTAATGGTGCTCGTATGTCTTCTGGTTTTGGTAAGCGTCGCCACCCTGTTCTTGGGTATACAAAAATGCATAAAGGTGTTGATTTTGCAGCTTCTACTGGAACCCCTATTTTTGCTGCGGGTGATGGTGTAGTTGAAAAAGCAGGTTGGTTTAGCTCATACGGTAAATATATCCGTATCCGTCATAACTCAAAACTAAAAACGGCTTATGCGCACATGAGTAAAATTAACTCTAAAGTTAAATCAGGTCAACGTGTTAGGCAGGGTCAAGTTATTGGCTATGTTGGTACAACTGGACGTTCTACAGGGCCGCATCTTCATTACGAGGTAATCTCAAACGGACGTCAGGTAAATCCTCGTTCAGTCAATCTGCCGATTGGTGAAGAGCTTACAGGTAAACAGATGGCTAGTTTCAAAGCCGTTGTGAATAAGCTTCGTCGTCAGTATGCCGGCCTTCTAGATGGTACGAAGGTTGCGGAAACTAGAAAAGAAAAGAAGAGCTTTTTCTAACGATCAGGATTTCTTTTGAAATTTAAAAATCCCAAAAACAACTATTAAAGCTAGTGCCATGCAGGCCCAGAATAAAGCATATTGAGAATGCTTATTTCGCGGATACCATTTCTTTGAATGGGGCACTGTAATATAATCAAAATCATTCTCAGCATACATCATAACAGGCGCAATATTTTTAATGTCTTTAGCGCGCGCGATGTTTTCTATATCAAGCTTTGTCCATATATCATTCTCAGGACTATTATCTGGTGTAAAACTATTCCAATCAGGCTTTCGAATGACACCATTGACAGAGAAAGATGTAAGCTCTGTGATCGGACGTAGCTTTGGAATATCATCGTTATCAACCCAGCCACGATTAACAAGAATATATTCATTATTCTTAATCTTTAAAGGCGTAATAACCTGATAGCCGATCTTGTTATTTTGTGGTTTAGGACCCACAAGAATTTGTTTTTCAAAAATAAACTTGCCTCGGACTTGGCCATAACGAATAGGTTGCTCTATATCGCCCAATGCATTTAACTTTGCATAGCTATATACATTTTGAAGTGGGTCTTTTTGATATTCACTATCGAGTTTCTGAATAATATCTTTTTTCCACTCTAAGCGCTGGAATTGCCAAGAGCTTAGATACACTAATACGCAGAGTGCACCAATAAATAAGGTATAAGAAAATATTGTTTTCATGATCAATCCCAATCACTTCTTCGATATTTATATTGTAGAAATATAATATATGATTTTAACGGCTTTAATGAGCCAACGCATAATATTAGCGCCACTAAGCCCCACAGCACGGCATGAACCCATAGGGGGGGCTCGAACAGATGGTCAAATAAAAGAGCGGCGGGAACGAGCAGAAAGCCAAGGATAAAAATCAAGAAAACAGCAGGGCCATCGGCGCTATCATGTTTGCTGAGCTGCAATCCGCATTTTTCACAAGCTTTTTTGACAACGAGGTCAAATTTAGACGCATATAGTGAGCCTTGTCCGCATTTAGGGCATTTACAAGATATACCCTTTGCTAAGCTGTCTAGGAATGAGTTCAAGAGGCATTAATGGCTAGCAACTGTACCGCCTAGGCTTCCCCACCAATATATAGCGATGAAAAGGAACAACCATACAACATCAACAAAGTGCCAATACCATGCCGCCGCTTCAAAGCCAAAGTGGCTCTCTTTTGTGAAATGTTTCTTTTTGGCTCGCATCCAGCATATGCCAAGAAAGACAGTTCCTACAAAAACATGAAATCCATGAAATCCAGTTGCCATGTAGAAAGTTGAAGAGTATATGCCTTCTGTGAATCCAAATGCTGCGTGTGTGTACTCAAAAACTTGGAAGCATAAAAAGATAAAGCCAAGTAAAACACTTAAACCTAAACCTTTAATAAAGCTCTCTTGATCGCCTTCCATGATGGCGTGGTGTGCCCATGTGACGGTACAACCAGAAAGTAGTAAAATCAGTGTCATCATGAATGGTAATTCAAATGCAGGGATTGTCTCAATTTGTGGCGGAGGCCAGTGACCACCTGTATATTCAACGCGAGCAGGCATATTTTCTTGCCCCGCAAACAGACTTGCGTCAAAGAAAGCCCAAAAGAATGCAACAAAGAACATGACTTCGGAAGCAATAAAAAGCGCCATGCCATATCTCAAACCAATTTGTGCGATTGGCGTATGAACTTTTTCTTTTACCGCTTCGTAAATAATATCTTTCCACCAGAAAAACATACAGGCCGCTACAGCAAAAATACCAAGGTAAACGCCCTTTAAGCCAAAAGAAAATTCACCGATTTTCACATCATGCATATAAAAAATTGCGCCGAGCGCCAATAGCATACCTGCAAAAGCAGAACATAATGGCCAAATGCTTGGGCGAACGATGTGATACGGGTGTGGCTTGCCAGTTGTGCCATATTCGATATTTGCTGACATGAGAATTCCTTACGTTAAAGAGAAATAGGTGTTTAATAAAATCTGTAGAAGGTTATAACAAATTAATCAGCATTGTAAAACTCTTCTAACGCGCTATCAAGCTCTGATGAGTCACTTTTGAAAAAACTATAGGATAATGTGATGGATTTCACATCATCCATGTTTTCATCGTCGGCTATTGATGGATCAATATAGAATACAACGGGCATGTCCATTTCTTCATTTGGCTTTAAAATTTGACGATCAAAGCAGAAACACTGCGTTTTTTGGAAATATTTACCCGCTTTTTGTGGGGTCACATTGTAAACAGCAGTGCCTGCAACTGGATTACGTTCAAGATTCTTGGCTTTGAAGGTTATAAGGCCTTGTTGCCCGACATTCACGTCTATTTTACGAATTTCCGGTTGAAACCGCCAATTTAGATTTCTATTTGTATCCGTATTAAAGCGAACAGTAATTTTTCGATCTAGAATTTCGTCTTCAGCGGGTGCAGCTTTGGAAACTTGCGTAGTTCCACCAAATCCTGTGACACGACAAAACGCGTCGTATAAAGGTACAGAGGCAAAGGCGAGACCAATCATGAAAGCGACCAGACTGAGAACTGAAATAAGAATTTTAGTATTTTTATCCATGTTTACTTTGTATAGCGTTCTACAGATAAAGGTGAAAAGCTCTGCTTTGTGGGCATAACTTCTAAAGTGTTAATATTAACGTGCGGTGGTAAGCATGCTGTCCATACAACAGTTTCGGCTATGTCGTCAGCTTGTAAAGGCGCCGTATTTGCGTACACCGCCTCTGCTTTTTCTGCATCTCCTTTAAACCGAGCGAGAGAGAAAGGCGTTTCGGCCATACCAGGTTCTATGTTTGTAACACGTACATTTGTTCCATTTAAATCGGCGCGTAGAGCAAGAGAAAAATGTTTTACGAACGCTTTAACGGCGCAATAAACGTGGCCACCCGGATATGGCCAGTTACCAGCAATAGAGCCAATATTTATGATATGACCCGCTTTGTTATCAACCATTAACGGTAAAATTTGACGCGTAATACGAATAAGCGAGCTATTATTCATCTCTATCATATTTAAAAGGTCATCTTCATCGGCATCTTGAAACTTATCTAACCCCAATGCACCACCTGCATTATTAACAAGAAGATCTATGTTTTTGAACTGTTCTGGAATGGCTTCGATAGCGGCATTGATTTTATTTTTGTCAGAAAGGTCAAAAACTACTTTGTGAACAGGTACGGATAAACCTTCAATCAGTTCATTTAACTTGGCTTCATTGCGTCCGTGTAAAATAAGCGTACACCCCATTGCGGCGAAACGTTCAACAAACGCCTTACCAAAGCCGCCAGTTGCGCCTGTGATCATCACGCATTTTGGAGTATGTGTAGGGTAGGTTTTAGCTACCATGATTTACTTTAATCATGGTGACAATCCAAATAATAACAATCCAAGCGGCAATAATAGCGAGGACGGTAAGATTCTTTTTCTTTTTAGTCTTATGAAGTTTTTCAATGGGCATAATTAAACCTTATCAATCATGAGGGCGAGGAAAAGAGCAAAAAGGTAAAAGACAGAGTAGCTAAACATAAGCTTGGCTGACTTGTACGTTTTATCAAACAGAACACGTATGTTCGTAAACAAGAAAAAAGCACTCAATATGAGAGCTGCAATAAGGTACCCCTTACCTGCAATATCCAAAAAATAAGGTGCGGCAGAGATAGGGATCATAATGATTGAATACACCATCATTTGCATTTTTGTATGCGCCTCACCATGAGTCACAGGTAGCATTGGTACTTTTGCACGTTGATAGTCAGCATTCGCAAATAAAGCCAGCGCCCAAAAATGAGGGGGTGTCCAAAAAAAGATAATGGCAAATAAAGAGATAGATGCCATCGTAATATCACCAGTAACCGCAGCCCACCCAATCATAGGCGGGAATGCCCCCGCAGCACCGCCAATAACGATGTTTTGCGGTGTCGAACGTTTCAGCCACATTGTATAAATAAAAACATAAAAGAAATTTGCAAATGCCAATAACCCAGCAGCAACCCAATTTGTTGCAATGCCCATCATCATCACAGATAAGACGGATAGAACTATCCCAAAGGTTAAAGCCTCATCAGGATGCATTTTATTAAGCGGGAGCGCACGGTTTTCTGTACGTTTCATAACGGCATCAATGTCACGGTCATACCACATATTAATTGCACCTGCCGCTCCAGCATTAATAGCAAGGCAGGCAATGGCAACAATAGCCAAAACAGGATGTAATTCTAAAGGGTTAGGAGCAAGCCACAGTCCCGCAAATCCCGTAAAAACAACAAGACTCATGACGCGCGGCTTGAGTAACGAGAAGTAGTCAGAAACACTAGCCTCAGAAAGGATATTATTATTATCTATGTCAATTTCTTTCATAGCTTTGTTTTACGCCTAAATCCCCGAAAATAAAAGACTTTAATGCTTTAAAATACGGGTTGTGGTTTTTTCATCAACTTCAGTACAAGTCACTACGCTTTGCTTAATATCAGTTAAAAATCTTGATTGGTTTTCTGGCGTTTCAAACTCAAAACCCATAAGGGCGCGTCCAATAGTCTCTCCAGAATACGCGTAATTAAAATAACAGATACTGGCACTTTTGGAAATTTGTCTTAAAAAATCTCTTAAAGCACCTTTACGTTCTGGGAATTGTACGTTTAAAAATAATGGGTCTTTAAATAATGCAGGATTATAATTAATTATTTTATATCGAATATCAGCATCCATGGTGATATCTGAAAACTCTATATTCGCACTTTTAAGGCTTTCTTCTAATTGTTTAAAATCAGTTTCTTGACCATCAATCGCAATAGTTTGCCATGCGTGCTTTTCATGAATCTTGCCGTACATAAATTCGGATACGTTGGAGTTTGCAAAATGAGTTTCAAGCACTTTCAAAAGTGACCCTTCTTGCTCAGGTAGCTCCAGTCTGTAATAGCGTCGTTTATCATCACCAATAACTGATTTACTGGATATAAGAGCCAATTTGTTAAAGTCCATGTTGGCACCGCAGATAATAGTTAGAATTTTTTTATTCTTTAATTCCGCTTTATGTTCTTTATTGTATTTGCTAAGTCCCGCAAGTCCCATCGCGCCAGAGGGTTCAGGTACAACGCGTTTTGCATCCCATAACGCTTTTATTTGAGCAGAAACTTCTTCATTAGTAACTGTTACATAATCATCAATGACTTGTTGGCAAATAGAAAAAGTTAAATCGCCAGGCCTTGTCACGGCTGTGCCATCGCAAAATGTGTCAACGCTATCTAACGTCGTAAGTTCTTTATTTTTCACAGAGGCGCCCATGCAGTCTTGTTCAATACCTTCAACGCCAATAATTTTTATGGCTGGCCAATGCTTCTTGAGCCACGCCGCTACCGCACCTGCCATACCACCACCACCAATTTGAAGGAATGCGTAATCAAAGGGCGTATCAGATTGTTCTATGATTTCATCGGCTATCGTTGCTTGCCCAGCCATCGTGTAAATATCATCGAACGGATGTATGTATGTGTACCCTGTTTTTGAAACGTACGCTTTTGCGGCGTCGCCTGCGTCGTTGTATGTGTCTCCTTCTAAGATAAGCTCAACACTACTGCCGCCATGTTTGAGGACTGCTTGTTGCTTCATAATTGGAGCGGCTAAAGGCATGAAAATTTTAGCTTGAAGCCCTAGTTTATTTGCGGCAAGAGCAACCCCTTGTGCATGGTTCCCCGCACTTGCGGCAACAATAGTTTCGCAATCATCATTCCGATGATGATTTAAGACGGCATTATACCCACCGCGCCATTTGTAAGCATTGATGGGCCCTAGATCTTCACGCTTAATATAGAGATCAAAATCGTCAGCGTCAGATAGCTGTACTTGTTCTAGAGGCGTTATGTCTCCAACGGCGTACACTTCTTGCTTTGCCTTTGGCACTTCATTGTAAAATTTTTCTAATAGATTATCTGTCATATCTGTCATCTTGTGTTAAGAAAAAAGCCCTTTGCGGACAAAGGGCTTTATATCATTAATCATTGTAAATACCAGCCTATTTTAGCTTAGGCTGAATTTCAAACTGGTGGAATGGTGGTGGCGATGAAATCGTCCACTCAAACGTCATTGTTTCAGGCGTTGCATTCCAATAGTTAGCGCCAACTTTACGGCCAAAGAATAACGTGTAGAACACGATACCTAGGAAGACAATAACACTGGCTCCTGAAAGGTAAGCACCCATTGTTGAAACGTAGTTCCATAAGTGATAACCGTATTCCTGTGAAGCCATCCATTGTATTTTTTCGATAGGGTTCACGAGTGGACCTTTCAAATGCTCTGGCGGTAATGGTGCAGGGTAGTCAACGTAATGACGCGGCATACCTGCAAGTCCTAAGAAATGCTGAGGGAAGAACACAAGGTTCACACCAATAAAGGTCATGAAGAAATGTATTTTACCTGCAATCTCAGGATATTGACGACCAGACATTTTACCAATCCAGTAATAAAACCCAGCAAATAAAGCAAAGACTGCACCTAGGGATAAAACGTAATGGAAGTGTGCCACAACGTAATATGTATCATGCAATGATGTATCCATACCCGCATTGGCTAAGACAACGCCAGTAACACCACCAACGGTAAATAGGAAGATAAAGCCTAGCGCCCAAAGCATTGGTGTTGGGAAAGTTAATGATCCACCCCACATTGTTGCAATCCATGAAAAGATTTTAACCCCAGTCGGAACAGCGATAATCAATGTTGCGGCCGTGAAGTACGCTTGCGTATTGACGTTAATACCAGATGTATACATATGGTGCGCCCAAACAATAAAACCAACAAAGCCAATAGCAACCATGGCATAGGCCATACCTAAATAACCAAAGACAGGCTTTTTAGAGAAGGTTGCCAAGATATGAGAAACAATACCAAAAGCAGGTAAGATCATAATGTAAACTTCAGGGTGTCCAAAAAACCAGAATAAGTGTTGGTAAAGAATAGGGTCACCACCACCTTCAGGGTTAAAGAAGCTCGTACCGAAGTTACGGTCTGTAAGAAGCATTGTGATCGCCCCGCCTAAAACAGGAAGTGATAGAACAAGCAAGAAGCTAGTAATCAACATAGACCATACAAATAATGGCATTTTGTGCAATGTCATACCCGGTGCACGCATATTAAAGATTGTTGTAATAAAGTTTGCGGCTCCAAGGATTGAGCTTGCTCCAGCCAAATGGAGGGCAAAAATCGCAAGATCCACGGACATACCGGGATGCCCAAGTTTGGTTGACAGCGGCGGATAAACCGTCCAACCCGTTCCTGCACCTTGACCCACAAGGGCGGAAGCTACAAGCAACATAAATGCAGGTACAATTAACCAAAATGAAATGTTGTTTAAACGTGGAAAGGCCATATCTGGCGCACCAATCATGAGGGGTACGAACCAGTTACCAAAACCGCCAATAAGGCCAGGCATAACAACAAAGAACACCATAATCAGACCGTGCGCTGTAATCCAAACGTTCCATTCTTGACCATCTGCAGCAAGCTGTAGTCCTGGATCGCCAAGCTCGTGGCGCATCATCATAGAAAACCAGCCACCAAAGAGAGCTGCTGTGATTGAGAAAATAATATATAAAGTTCCAATGTCCTTATGGTTTGTGGACATGAACCATCGTGTGAAAAATCCCATTTTTTGATCAGACATTATTTTACTCCTTCAAGAACAGCGACCTGCATAGGGCTAAGTGCTGTATTATCGTTTGCGTATTCTTCTTTTGCTTTTTCAACCCAAGCTTTAAATTCTTCTTTGCTTACGGCGCGCACTTCAATTGGCATATAAGCATGCTTAATACCGCAGATTTGTGAGCATTGACCATAATAAGTGCCTGGCTTATCAATACGAACCCATGTTTCATTTAAGCGACCCGGCACAGCATCTTTTTTGAAGCCAAAAGCAGGAACAGTGAAAGCATGGATAACATCAGCCGATGTAATTAAAATTTGAATATTGGTGTCAATCGGCAATACAACAACGTTATCTGTCGAAAGAAGGCGTTTTTGACCTTTGCTTTCGTCAATGTCTTCTTCATCAATAAGGTAGGATAGGAAGTTAACGCCTTCATAATCCTGATATTCATAACCCCAATACCATTGATAGCCGGTCACTTTCAGGGTCATTTCAGGCTCTTCAACACGATCTAAATAGTAAAGCATTTTAAAAGAGGGCACGGCGATGACGATTAGAATAATAATGGGTAAAACAGTCCAAGCGATCTCTAGCATGACATGGTGCGTGGTTTTTGAAGGCTCAGGGTTCGCTTTTTGATTATAGCGAATGGCAACCCAGATCATTAAACCTGTTACAAAAACAACGATTGCGACAATCACATACATAAGAAGATGGTCATGAAACCAAGTTATGCGCTCCATTTGGGGCGATGCGGCTTCACGAAGACCTAGTTGTGTTGGACGCGCTACATCTGCAGCAATGGCTTCGGACGCGCTGAATATAAGGGAAAATAGGGCCATGCCCCAATATGTGATTTTAGTCATGCTTAATAATTTCTATATATTTATATTACCGAGAAAGATACTATATCTTTTCAGCCTTTATTTACAGTCATATTTCCCATTTTAAAAGGGAAAAATATACTTATAATTAAAACATATTTTAAGGAGAGACAATATGGTAACAACACTTTATGCGGGTATTTTAGGGATTATCTATATTGCCTTAAGTTGTTTTGTCATTCGAGGGCGTTTACAAAATAAAATAAATATAGGCGATAGTGGTAACGATGAGATGCTGAAACGCATTAGACTTCATGGAAACTTTATTGAATATGTGCCTTTAGCCCTTATTTTAATTTTTTTGGCTGAGCAAGAAGGTGTTTCTGAAAAACTTATTCACGCCCTTGGCTTTGCATTGGTGATGGGCCGTATTATGCATCCCCTTGGCTTGTACAATAAGATAGGTGTTTCGTTTATGCGTTCTGGTGGGATGATCCTGACATTTCTTGTTATCTTGGTTGCTGCAGGATTTTGTATTCGCTCTTATTTTATTTTTTAAGAATTCATTATTGCGACAGCCTTGAGTGCGGCGGTTTCACTTCTGAGTATTTGTTTTCCCAAGGATACTGGCGTTGTTTTAAGGTCAAGTATGCTGACCTCTTCGGCCGTAAACCCGCCTTCAGGGCCAATTAAGACAGCAACTTCTTTTTCTAACTTTTGAAGGACGTCGCAATCCTGTCGCTCTAAACAGCTGAAGATCTCAATATCTTTTGGCCAATTTTCTAAGAGATTTTTTAGTTTTTGAGGGCTGTGGAATTGAGGAATAGTCAGACGTTCACATTGTTCTGATGCCTCAATAATTTGCTGATGAATACGGTCTTCTTTCAGTTTTGAAAATTGCGTATTCCGCGTAATAACAGGATGTAGCTCATCAACACCTAACTCTACGGCTTTTTCAATTAACCATTCCATACGTGTTTTTTTTATGGGTGAAAAAAGAAGGTGAATTTTTGACTGTGGCGTTGGTTGTTCAATGAGGCACTCTTTTAAGGTCAGGCTTGCACATTTTTTACTTATTTCCTGAAGCTCTCCTAGCCATTCCCCATCGTTGCCATTGAATAAGCGGACTTGATCGCTTTGCCCGCGTCGTAAGACGCTAAATAAATAATGAGCTTGGCTTTCGTTTAAGGCTATGACACCATTATTCATAAGCTGGGTGGGTGTATATAATCTCGGCAGTTTATAAATTTTTTTATCCATAGGGTACTGAACCACATGACACATACTGATATCAAGACTGAAGGTTGGATTTCCAAATTGCCAACAAGGTGGCAAAGCTACGCTTTATTGATGCGTCTTGATCGCCCTATTGGCTGGTGGCTTTTATTGTTACCAGCATGGTGGGGCATTATATTGGGTGCAAATGGCGCTCAAGGTATGATGTTTTCTGACCTGCGTTTGCTTGTTATGTTTTTGGTGGGTGCGATAGTGATGCGTGGCGCAGGCTGCATTATTAATGATCTTTGGGATCGCGATATAGATAGCCAAGTTGAACGCACTAAAAATCGTCCCATTGCGAATGGTGATATTTCCTTACTCGAAGCTGGCGCGTTCCTGAGTTACCTTTTATTTCTTGGCTTTATTATTTTAATAATGACATCAGGCATTACAATTTTGTTAGGGGTTCTATCGTTAGTTTTAGTTGCTGTTTATCCGTTCATGAAGCGCATAACATGGTGGCCTCAAGCATTTTTAGGGGTCACCTTTAATTTTGGTGCGCTGATGGGGTGGGGCGCGGCAACGCATTATATTAACCTTGAGGCCTTTTGCCTTTATGCCGCCGCATTTTTTTGGACATTGGGTTACGATACGATTTATGCACATCAAGATAAACATGATGACGAAGTCATTGGTATTAAATCAACAGCGTTGCTCTTTGGAGATCGAAGCAAATTTTGGGTAGGGTTATTTTATATCTGCACGATTATTTTATTGGCATTAACTTTAGTAATGGCCGATGCTGGTATAATCAGTTTTGTACTTTTAATTTTGCCAATTATGCATTTGATTTTCCAGCTCAGAAATTGGGATATCGATGATCCAATGAATTCATTATTGATATTTAAATCAAATAGAACATTTGGTCTATTGGTGCTTGTGCCAATTTTATGCGCACAAGTATTACCAAAGATAGAAGAAATAACAGGTATTAAAATTCCTGAGATTTCTATCCCCCATATAAATTTCTAAGGCGTTGCTCTGCAATAATAAGCATTGAGATATCTAAATTACCTGAACGTCTATATTCGGCAAACATAGGCTCAAGCAATTTGGCTTGTGACCCACGATCCACGATCCACGCATCCAGTACGCTGTCGCAGCCAATGCAACCAATATCATCTTTCTTGGTTTTCTTACCTTGATGAATAGAGCCACCCATATCTTTTAAAATACGAATAGTTAAGCCCGCCTGACAGGTATAAAGTTGATCGACGATACCTTCGAGCGCTTGCCCTGACCACTCACCTTCGGTTGGAAGGTGACGTGCTTTTTGACGCATCCAATCTAAGTGGAAATAATCACCAAGTTCAAAATAAACACGGGCTGTAATAGGGATCTCAAACTTATAGTCCATTGAGATACGAATAATATCGCAAGCAGATCCTAAGATAGGCATGAGTGAAATGTCGTGGGCGAGGCTAGTCGGTAAACCATTGCTTACGCCATCATCTGTGATTTGTTTAATCTTACGTAATAGTTCTGAAGGGACGACAGTCTCCATATCACTTTTAACTTTTTTAATGCCGCCTTCAAAAACTTTAATATCTCTGTTGATTTCAAGTTTACGGCCATAGCGTGTTAGGAACCAAGTAACCGCACGTTCAACCATGCGCGCTGTTTCTTTTAAAGCTTTAATTTGGACAACAGCAGATACTTTACCATCCAAAGCTTCTATTTTTGTCCAGATGTCTCGTAAGCCAAAAGCTTCACGTACGATAATATAGGCTTTGGCAACTTCTTCGGCACTCACGCCGCAATTACTCATGCGGTCACGAATAAAATCAGGTCCCATACGATTAACAATGCCATTTGCCAATGTAGTCGCAATGATTTCATTTTTTAATCTATGACTAAGAATTTCAGTTCTATACTTATCTCTTAGTTTTTCAGGGAAATATCGAAGAAGTCTTTCTTCCATTGCTTTTGTATTGACGATGTCACTATCAAGCAAAAGCCCTGTGTAACAAATTTTAGCGTAAGATTGCAGAACGCTTAGTTCTGGGCGTGTGAGGCCATAGCCAAGTTTTTTACGCTCGTCAATTTCAGATTGCTTAGGAAGTTTTTCTAATGTCCTACTGAGGTTTACTTCTTTCTTTAAGAAACGAATAAGATGACCGTGAGATTCTATATTCTTCGGTGCTTGTAAGTCCATCAAGCTGATGCCTTGGGCTTGTTGATAGTTGCCTCGAAGTACGTGTGTTGAAACATCCTCTGTCATTGATTCTAAAAGTTTATTACGCTTTTTAATATCCATTTTATGCTTAGGTTTGCGCATAACCTCATTCAGAAGAATTTTGATATTAACTTCATCATCTGAAGATGCAACACCGCCAGCATTGTCAATATAGTCTGCATTTAACGCCCCGCCGTGCTGTGCATATTCAATACGGGCTAGTTGCGTCATGGCAAGGTTTGCGCCTTCTCCAACAACTTTTGCGCGTAACTGTGGCGCATTAATACGTAAGGCATCGCTACCTTTGTCGCCAACATCAAGATCAGACTCAGTCGTTGCTTTGATGTATGTACCAATACCACCAAACCATGCCAGATCAGCACGTGCTTTAAGCATCGCTTTGATGAGTTGGTTTGGTGAAACAGAATCTTCTTCTATATCAAAACGTTTTTTAATCTCTTCTGTGAGCTTTAAGCTCTTTTCACTGCGCTCAAAAATACGTCCGCCGTTGGATAATAATTTTTCATTATATTCACCCCATCCTTTGACGTTATCAAACAAGCGTTGACGTTCTTTGAACGTACGCGCTGGATCAGGATTTGGATCACAGAAAATGTGTATATGATTAAACGCCCCAATGAGACAAATATGTTTTGATAACAACATACCATTCCCAAAAACATCGCCGCCCATATCACCCACACCAATAACATCAAAATTTTGAGTTTGTGTGTCGTGATTCATTTCGCGGAAGTGGCGCTTTACAGATTCCCAAGCGCCACGAGCGGTAATACCCATTTGTTTATGGTCATACCCAGCAGAGCCACCAGATGCAAAAGCATCACCGAGCCAAAAATCGTATTCTGCGGATATACCGTTCGCAATATCTGAAAAACTAGCAGTTCCTTTATCGGCAGCCACCACCAGATAAGGGTCTTCCTCATCATAACGCACAACGTTATCAGGATGAATAATTTTTGATCCTTTTCTATTGTCTGTAATATCTAAAAGGCCACGTATAAAAATCTTATAACACTCTATGCCTTCTGCTTGTTGTGCAGGTCTTCCACCATCTTTGGGTGGGTTTTTTACAACAAATCCACCTTTAGCGCCCATAGGAATAATAACAGCGTTTTTAACTTGTTGTGCCTTCATAAGGCCGAGAACTTCAGTTCTAAAATCTTCGTGCCTGTCTGACCAACGTAGACCACCACGGGCAATCTTATCGCCTCGTAAATGAACACCTTCTACACGTGCAGAGTATACAAAAATCTCACGATAAGGCTTGGGATCTGGGATACTCGTTATTTTTGAGCTGTCTAGTTTGAAAGATAAATAATCTTTATGTTGACCATCTTCCGTTGTTTGAAAAAAGTTTGTTCTTAATGTTGCGCATACAATTTCAACAATACTTCTTATGATGCGGTCATGATCTAAGGCTTCAACTTTTTCTAAAGATTTAAAAATTTTCTTTCTTTTATTTTCGATTTGTTTATCTGACAAACTCTTTGTCTTTGGATCAAACAAATCTTTAAAGAAACTGATAATTTCTTTTGCAATCGAAGGATAGCTCGTAATAGCGCTTTCAATATAAGGTAAGCTGAATGCTGATCCGGTCTGTCTTAAATAGTGCCCATAAGCGCGTAAAATTGTAATATCTTCCCAAGGCATATTTGCATAGAAAGCCAACATATTAAGACTGTCGTTTTCAACTTCTACATTACACGTTTTAATGAAAACTTCTTCAAATGCCGCTTTTGTCTTCTCAATATCAAGGTTTTGTTCACCATTAGATGGTTTTATCAGAAAATCATGTATCCATATTTTGGCTTCTACACCATAAGGCCACACTTCAGATGGAAGTTCTGTGATGACGTCTAATCCCATATTTTCCATGACGGGCAATACATCTGATAGGGCTAGAGGGTCAGCGGCATGATAAAGTTTAAGTCTTGTTTCTAATTCATCACCATTATGTTGCTGATAAAGTTCAATATCAATATTCGCACCTTTAATGATATTTCTAATTTTAGTGATATCAAGCAATGCTTGAGTAGGGGTGTATTGTTCTTTGTAGCTTGTTGCAAAGGCATTACCGTATTTTTGGATAAGAAATGCAGCTTGATCAGATTCTTCAATTTTATCTTCAATTGTATCGCGTAACTTATCATTCCAGTTACGACCCGCTTCGATCAACTTTTTCTCTAACGTATTTTCGTTAAATTTAGGTAATTCTTCTTGATCATTAATATCAATCAAAAATAAAACACGTGATAGTGGGGAGTCATCCTGTGAAACCTTATAATTGGTACATTTACCTTTAAGTGTGTCTTTTAAGACTTCTTGAAATTTTAAACGCAAGCGTGTCTCATATCGCTCACGTGGTACGTAAACAAGACATGAAATATAACGTCCAAAAGGATCTGTTCGCGTATATAGGGCAATCTGTGGTTTTTCTTGTAATCTGAGAATACTATTTGCATGCTTAAATAGTAATTTTTCATCCATCTGTAAGATTTCATCACGCGGGTATTTCTCTAAAATATGGCGAATAGTCTTATGATTATGTGAGGCATGTTTGTAATTTGATTTTTCAATTACGTTTTGTATTTTCATGCGGATGTAGGGGATACTTGTAACACTTCTGGAATAAGTAACCGATGTAAACAAACCAACAAATAAAATTTCGCCAACAAGAGTGCCTTTTTTATTGTATTGCTTAATAGTAATTGCATCTAAAGGGACATGGCGGTGGACAGTCGAGAGTTTATTCACTTTACCAATAGATAAAGGGTTCTGTTTGGCACGAATATTTTGCTGTTTTTCGGATAAAGATGTATTGACCTCATTAATGTAAACAGGCTCAACTTCATCAGAAAGTAACCCTAAGCTAGACCCTTTGATTGTTTTACTTTTTAGTCCAATTTTGTTCTGTGATAAGGAATATTCTCGATACCCTAATAATGTAAAATTATCATCATGCAGATAGTCTAGAAAATCTTTACATTCTTGAATGTAGTGAGGTGTAAATTTAGAGGGCGCTAGATCAAAAGATAATTTTGCCTCTTTAATTTTCGCTTTAATTTTTTTCCAATCTTGATTGGCAAGCTTAGTGTCAATTAAAACACGTTCTAGATTTTCTTTTAAATCCTTGGCCTGTTCTTTGCTGATAATACGATTAAGTTCAACGTGAATATGCGATTGTGATTGCGTACATTTTTTTGAAGACCGCGCTCCAACTTCTTCTATAGTATTATTTTTTGCTCTAGAAAAATAAAGAATAGGGTGCACAAAAACGGCTATTTGGTATTTGTGGCGAATAATTTCGGCGACAACAGAATCTACTAAAAATGCCATATCGTCATTAACGATATCAATAACTGTACGACCAGCATCCCAACCTTCTTTGTTTTTTTGAGGCGTATAAATAGAAACGATCGGTTTTGTGTTCTTTTTTCTTTTTTGGCTTAACTCCAAATGATGTTTAGCGGTATATCCTAAATTCTCAGGGGCCATCATCTCATAATCTTCTTGCGGAACATTTTCATAAAAAGCTTTGAAAAACTCTTTATAATTTGCTTTTTTATGAGAGGGGATATGCTTTTGTGCTTGTTTTAGAAGAGCTTGAGACATAAATTTTTATCCATAAATATCGTGAAAAATTATGACGTATGATGGGATTTTATATCATGTAAGTCTAGTCTTTTTAAAATATATGTAACAATTAAGCTGAATTTACGGATATAGTTTTATTACATAAAAAATCACAAATGGGAGATAGTAAAAAATGTCAATTAACAAAGAAAAATTCAGCCTAGGTTTAAAGTGGGTACTTTCCCTTTTTATATCTTTTGTATTTGTACAATCACTTTTCTTTAAGTTTTCAAATGCGCCTGAGACGCAACATATATTTGGCACACTTAATGATTGGGCAGCGACTACCTTTGGATTTGAGAATTTGTTTATTGCGCCAGGAATATTTAATCAATATGTCGTCGGATCTGCTGAGCTATTAGCCGCAATTTTATTGCTGTTAGGTTTATTTACTAGATTTAAAGTTCTAAATCCGTTGGGCGCTTTCGTTGCCTTAGGAGTTATCTCTGGTGCTATATTTTTTCACCTATTCACGCCACTGGGTATTGAAGTCCAAGGTGACGGCGGAGCGTTATTCGGCATGGCTGTAGGGATTTGGATTAGTGCTGTAATCTTAATGATCAAAGGTAAGGGCTCATTGTGCAGTAAATGCTGCCGTTAGGTTCTAGGCGCCTTGTAGATCTATCACAAGGCGTCTTGAATTACCCTGAGTTCCATTAAGATCTTTTTGGTATGTTACTTTGGCATTACGTTTAAGCTGCAATATCAGAATGTGTCCTGTTTCAGAAGCCTCTACTTTATAAGATGAAACAAAACCAGATTTAGCAAGGCTGCCAGACTTAGCGGCTGTCCAATTGGCATTAGGAAGATCAATCACCATAATATTTTCATTATTGTCGATATCAACGGAATAATTTGTCTTTGAATTAACATCCATGACCATGCGGGTTCTGCCAGAATGTTCACCAAACCTTAGATCATAAACAGTTGCCTTGCCACCAGTCGAAGGGGGCGGACTTTTCTTTTGATAATTAGATTGCGCCTGCTTACGAAAAACAGGTTTAGGCTGTTGTGTTACAGGTTTGTTAACTTGAGGTTTCGCAGGCATTTGAGGGCTTTGCATCGCCATAATATTTGCTGGATCGCCACTATTTAAAATTTTAAGTTCGTTGACGAGTGTTTTTATTTCACCCTCTAAAGCTGTTAAACGTTTAATTGAGGGCTGCACATTATCAAATTCATTGCGCATATCTTGAACGGCACGCTCAAGGCGATTAATACGTTCTTCGTCGCTACGCAAGCTCTTGCCAAATATATTCTTTGTGTTGTAGGCGCGGGGATCTTGGCCTTTTCTTGAATTATCAATTTGTTTTCTTAAGTTTTTGGTCTCTTTTGTGAGGGCATTATCTTCGTTAGGGTGAAGAAAATCGAGTTTTCCACACCCAGTAACGGCAAAAACAGCACAAACAGAAGCAAGACATAAAATCCTTTTAAGGGGATGAGATGCCTCGAAAATCCTATAATATGCTTTGTTTTCTGTCATTTAGAGCCAGACTGAAATATTGGTACCAAAGTTAAGAGTAAAGTTTAAACAAGATACCTGCAACTCACTGGGCGAGTGTTTTAATAGTTTTCAACAGGTAGTTTTGAAGTTATTCACAGAGTTATAAACATAAT
>JALZUF010000051.1 GCA_023301785.1 Alphaproteobacteria bacterium
TTTGGTTGACCACCCATGACTTTCAAATTTGCCTTCCCATGGTGCCATCTTGCCAAGCAAGCCGTACGTCTTTGCCGTCAAGTCAACGTCGTAGCGTTCTTTGTCTGTCAGGACAATATTTAGATTGGACTTTAAGGCATGAATACCGCCCGCATAGACATCATATTGAATATGTTGCTTACTTTTAGTGGCTTGTGCGGCTTCTTGTGCGTGAACTGGTGAAGCAAATAAGCAAGCCCCTAGAACGACGCTAGCAATAATGCCCTGAAAGTTTTGCATTTTTTGCCCCTGTGCCTTCTTTAAATTTCTTAACGCCATGTGCTGTTTCATCATTAATGCCTCCTAAGTCCAAATCGTGAATACCGTGCAAGGGTAACACAGAACGTGCCTGCCATAGTAGTAAATGATGCGCGCAAAATTTACGTCCCTCATCAGACGACCAACCAATTTGATATGTTGCGCTTTGCCCGTGAGTTATAAATAAAACTCCTGCTACATCGCGCCCATTCAGACTGGCTTTCCCTATAATGATAGGATCACTTGGTGTTGAAAATGCGACAATTTTATCCATTAATTGCGGCGATATGCCATTGAAGCCACGTGTTTTTTGATCATCAACATACTTAGTTTTTAACCACGGATAGAACTCACCCGTTACGTCCCAAGTAATCTGAAGGTCTGATTTTTCCGCTTTTTGGAGACTGCCGCGCCAATTACTTTTTAAAGCGGCGCGCGCTTCTTCTTCATTTTGATTAAGCGCCCACCATAGAGTTTCATAGGGTTTCGAGGCTTCTACACGAACGAAACCCGCTTTTTCGATCAGCTTATCTGCCATCATCCCTTTTTCAATTTCAGGGATAAAGCGCCTTTTACGCCCCCATCTTTGTGGGAATTGTTGACCAAACTCCTTAAGGAACAGATCAATATGCGCCGCGCCGTCAAAGCCTTCTAGCCATAAAGGCCCTCGATCTAACATCAGTGCATGAAAGAGGTTAAAGCAAAAGCCCGCTTCTAAGATTTGAACCAGCCCAGCCACTTGCTTGTCGATCAAAATTACGCCCCAGCGGGCCTTTTGACGATTAAGCGTACAGTGCGCCTGCGCGTATGCATAGCTTTGCAGGACGTTGCTTTGACGTATTTTTCTAAAATTCTTTTCCCACTCATCAGGTGAGAGCTTGTTCCATACAATAATACATTCCATGAAAATGATATTAAAGTGCTTCGCATCAGATGCAAATATGTTAGATAGAATGTATGCAAGCAATCACAGCCATATCAAAGAAAATTGGAATGCCTTTTTACATGGCCTTTCGCCGTATGGTTCAAGAAGATGGTATTATGGCCGCAGGGCATATTGCGTTTACGGCGTTTTTATCCCTTTTTCCATTCTTGATTTTCTTAGCTGCGCTAGCTGGATTCTTAAGCTCAGAAGATGATATTCCAGAAATCGTCGATCTTATGTTTAAATTTATGCCAGATGAAGTTGCCATGGCTATGGCGCCTGCCATTGCCGAGGTCATTGATGCCAAACCAGCAGGTTTGCTTACGTTTGGGTTTATTGGCACGTTATGGGCAGCCTCCAGCGGCGTTGAATCTTTACGTATTGCGTTGAATCGTGCCTATAAGGTTACAAAAAAACGCGCTTTGTGGCGCAGACGCCTTCAAAGCTTTCTTTTTGTCGCGTTAGCAGCGTTTATGGTGTTTTTTATGTCTCTTTTGGTGCTATTTGGTCCCATTATGTGGGATTATGCCGAAAAATTTCTATATTTTAGCGTATTACAAGAGATTGTATTCAATTTTTCACGGTATTTAATGGCAATATCGCTTTTATTTGGTGCATTATTAGTTTTACATCGCTGGTTACCCCACGTTAAGCAACATTCAAGGCACTTATTACCGGGCGTTGCCTTTACTGTTGTTACCTTTTTAACAGGAGGGACAGCCTTCTCGTTCTATATTGCGAATTTTGGAAACTACAGTGTCACTTATGGTTCATTGGGTAGTATCGTTATCGCCTTAATTTTCTTTTATTTAACGGCAACATTGTTTATATATGGGGCATATTTAAACGCCGCATTAAAAGAATTAAAATCACAAAGAAATAAGGATTGAAACTATGGAACAAATTATTAATCAAGCTTGGGAAGATCGCGATACAATTAACGCACAAACAACTGGCGAAGTTCGTGATGCGGTTGAGCAAGCCCTTAATGATTTAGACCAAGGTAAACAACGTATTGCCGAAAACAAAGGCAACCACGAATGGCATGTAAACCAATGGTTGAAAAAAGCAGTTCTTTTATCTTTCCGCCTTAATGACATGGCTGCCCTTTCTGGTGGTCCAGAAGGCAGTACCTGGTGGGATAAAGTGCCATCCAAGTTTGAAGGCTGGACAGCTGAGAATTTTAAAGCGGCTGGCTTCCGCGCTGTACCGAATTGTATCGTACGTCGTTCTGCTTATATTGCGCCCAGCGTTGTTTTGATGCCTAGCTTTGTGAACTTAGGTGCGTACGTTGATGAAGGCACGATGATTGATACATGGGCAACGGTTGGGTCTTGTGCGCAAATTGGTAAAAACTGTCATATCTCTGGCGGTACAGGAATTGGCGGTGTGCTTGAGCCACTTCAGGCTGGTCCTGTAATTATTGAAGATAATGTCTTTATTGGCGCACGAAGTGAAGTCGCCGAAGGCGTTGTGGTTGAAGAAGGTGCGGTTATTTCCATGGGCGTTTTTCTTGGTGCCTCAACGAAAATTATTGATCGTGAAACAGGAAAAATCATGTATGGCCGCGTTCCAGCATACAGCGTTGTCGTACCTGGTACGCTTCCTGGAAAAAAACCAGAAGCGCCACATTTGGCCTGTGCCGTAATCGTAAAACGCGTTGACGAAAAAACACGCTCAAAGACGTCTATTAATGACTTATTGCGCGATTAAACGCTAAATTATCCAATATCACCGCAATTTCCCCTGTAAAGTGGGCTAAACAAGGATTAATTTTCATATTTCTCTTGTTTTATTTATTATGACTATTGTATAAAAGGCGTACTTTAATAATAAGCCAGATTTTATCATGCGCCATACACCAACCAATATAGACCGTACGCGAGCAAGCGCCTGCGAAAAATTTGGTAAGGTCGCCTTCACGACAAAAAATATCTCAGACTTGCGAAAGAAATCTGATCAAACTGGCATCCCTATACAACGACTTATGGACTGGTCTATAGATTCTGTTCATGAGCTTCGCGATAAAGAACAACGCGTCAAAAATTTTTACGAGCATCGTCTGCGAAAAGATCCTGATAATTGGTTTTTATTACCGCCTGCGCATGATTATTGGAGCCAATTTAAAACCGAAGATAAAAAACGTAAAAACAAAGTACAGACCAGCGGCCTGCATGAAATTGATCCCGTGCTTTGGTGCATTCGTCTTATCCAAGCGGGAATATTGCCAGATAAAGTCACATACGAAATTGTAGATGGTCAGCGCCGTGACATACCGCCCGAGCAGCAATCAATTCAACATTTGTTGGCTACATTATTTACGCATGACGCGCATGAAGACTTCCCACTTTCTGCTCGCGCACGGCTGTTACATGATTATAAACAAGCATTAGGTATAGACACACGCCACCCTATATCAGCGAGAGAGCAATTTGAATTAGACAGCCTTCTCTTCCACGCCGACGCAACAGATGCGATTACATTTAAACTTAAAAAATATGATGGTTTAAGCAGTGATGGCTTTGGAAAGACATTTGAAGAATCTTGTTTTAAAAATGACAATCGACAGCTTTATAGCCAAGCGATGATCCCCAATTGGGCCGCCATTGCCGCCAAAGGTGTTGATCGTATGGGCGGCATGATCATGCGTTTTGACCAAATTCCAGATACATTTACGTACGAGCGTCAAAAAGAATATTATGACGAAACAGAAGAGTTATTTATGTACCAGCAAGTTTTAGAAAACATGCAGCAGCGTTATCCAGAACTTGATGAGTTTTTTGAAATCGTCAACGCCAATTTTGGTATCGCATTTCGTGCCATTGGCGCAGGACTTAAACTGCACACAGGAAAGCCTAAAGAACACCCAAACCCAGAATCTGTAGGCGTTTGGTATGACCCTGAGATGTTGGACAAAGCCTCTTGGGGACGTAAATATATTGAATTAGACTTATCACCTATGTACAAGCTTCAAACAAATTTTGGGCATATGGCGGATAGAAAACCTAGGCAATCTGGCATTCATGCCGACCTTGAAAGACAATTTAAACCCTACATAGCCGATCATCCGATTACACCAATTCAACATACGACTAGAATACGCCGAATTGAACCACAGGCTGCTATTGCGTAAAGCACCATATTCTGACACATATAGTACATGATTAATGTCGTTGACCTTACCCAAAAACTTGTCCGCTGTGCGTCTGTAACGCCAGAGGATGCAGGTGCGCAGGATGTGCTTAAAGAACCATTGCGTGACTTAGGATTTGAAATTTTTGATCTGCATTTTGATGGCGATGGCTCCTATCCGGTTAAAAACTTTTTTGCGCGCCGCGGTACTTCTGCACCGCATTTTTGTTTTTGTGGGCATACTGATGTTGTGCCGGCTGGTGATGAGACCTTGTGGACACACCCCCCATTTGATGCCGTTATTGATGATGGTAAAATTTATGGGCGCGGCGCCGCCGATATGAAAGGTGCAGACGCCGTATTCATTGCCTCGATTGATAAGTTCTTACAAGATAATCCAAACTTTGATGGGTCTTTAAGTGTCCTTATTATTGGAGATGAAGAAAAAGACCGAATTAATGGCGCACGACGCGCGACGAAATGGCTCACTGAGAATAATCATGAGCCTGATTTTTGTATTGTTGGCGAGGCCTCAAACACACGTGAAATGGGCGAGGCTATCAAGGTTGGTCGCCGAGGCAATTTTATTGCTGAGCTTACTGTGTTTGGGAAACAAGGGCACGTAGCCTATCCAGAAAATGCTGATAACCCCATGGTAAAAATTTGTAAAATTGGGAATGCCTTACAAAGTGTACAGTTAGATAAAGGGACTAATGTTTTTGACCCAAGTAACCTTGAAGTTATTAGTATTGATGTTGGTAATGAGGTTGATAATATTATTCCTGCGCAAGGTAAAATATCATTCAACATCCGTTACAACGTCACGTGGAACGAAGATACTTTAATTGAAAAAATAAAAAGTTTAATTGACCCTATTACAATCGATTATAAATTAAACGCTTCTGCAACAACCCCGCCATTTGTGACTGAACCAGATGCATGGACAGACGAGATTGCCCAAATTATTGAGCGGCATACAGGCAAGTATCCTGAATACTCAACCGCAGGCGGTACATCTGATGCACCGTTTATAGCACCCATCTCACAAGTTATTGAATTTGGTATGATTAACGAGACATATCATCAAACAGACGAGCATGTTCATATCGAACATTTACAAAAACTAACGGACATCTATGTTGATATTTTGAATAAGTTTTTTATATCAAAAAATAGTTTTAAAGCAAAATAAGGATACTCACGTGATTTTAGGCGATAAAATTGAAAGCGCAATTATTGAGCATGCGCAAAAATCAAAACATCATAATTTTTATCTTTATGATATGAGCGTGATTACGAACAAGATCAAAAATCTTAAAAGTATTCTGCCAAAGAGCGTACAAGTTTATTACGCGATGAAAGCCAATCCGCACGAACAATTTCTAAAAACAACCAAAGCGGCGGGCGTTAAAGGTATTGAGATTGCAAGTATGGGTGAAGCGCAACGCGCGATTGAAGCGGGCTTTACAGCTGATCAGATTGTTTTCACTGGCCCTGCAAAATCGCAAGAAGAATTAGAGTGGAGCGTTGAGAACAAGATTCAAAAAATTCATATTGAATCTTTAACTGAGGCGCATCGCTTAAATAATATTTGTGCCGAAGCGGGACATACACAAGATATTCTTATTCGTGTTAATCCAAATTTTGATATTCATGGGGCGCAAGCTAAGTTCTCTGGTGACTCAAGCAAGTTTGGTATTGATCACAACGTATTTTTAGAAGTGCTCCCAGAAATTGTTAATTTGCCACATCTTAATTTTATTGGCTTGCATGTTTATGCCGCTAGTGGTGTTTTGAAAGTTGAAGATTTGCTTGAAAATTGTCGCCGTGTTTTTGGCATCGCCCGCGAAGTTGAGGCACGCTACCCCGATATTCATTGCGATATTATTGATTTCGGTGGTGGTTTTGGCATTGATTACCTTGAAACAGGGAATGATTTTTCGATTGATTTTTATGCGACAGAATTAAAGAAGCTGATTGAAACGTTTGATTTTTCAGACCGTCAATTCATCTTAGAACTTGGCCGATATTTAGCCGCCGATTCTGGATGGTATTGCACGCAAATTATCGACATTAAAACCAGCCTTGGGAAAAAGCAGGTTTTATGTACGGGCGGTACGCATCATTTCCGTCGTCCAGTTGCCCTTGGCATTAATCATCCGTTGGTCATTTTACCGCAAAATCAGCCTAAAATCTTTGAAGGCCAAGAAAGCGCAAAAGATGAAATGGTCTTTATTGGAGGCCCCCTTTGTAACAGCGCCGACAAATTAGCCCCCAAAGATATTTACATAGAAAAAGCCAATATTGGTGATATTGCGGTGTTTGGATTAGCTGGAGCCTATGGCTTATCGATGTCTCACGTTAATTTCTTGAGCCATCCGTATCCTGATGAATTCTTTCTATAGTTTTACGTAATATTTATTTAAAGGATATTTAATTTATTTGGGAACATTTTTGTAACCAAATGATTGGCAATGCACGAAACAATGATTGAGATAACAA
>JALZUF010000052.1 GCA_023301785.1 Alphaproteobacteria bacterium
TATTGGGATCAAGTTGGTGATTTTGATTGGGCCCTAGAAATTGGCTACCTTCCTGGTGTGACAGATAACATTGGCCACACCGCTAGCGAGCTTACGGCGTTAACACTTGAAAATAACAGAAACGTTTATTCATCTAAATTACTTCTTATTGAAGGTGATTTGAGTGAGACAGAACTTAAAGAAATAGCTTTAGAGCTTCATAACCCCCTTATTCAGCGCGCCGCCAACAAAAACAAAGATCAGTTTACAGCTGATAACGGCATGGGCGTCGTTATCCCAAAAGTACAACTTGATAATAAAGGCATAGTTGTTGATGAAGTTGATTTAAATGTCAGCGATGAAGAGCTTGTCGAAATTGGCACAAAAGGTATTGCCAATGCAGACGGCACACGTCGCGGGCCTCTTGGTATGCAGCTGGTTTATATGCAGGCCGTTCAAAAACATTTTAAAGAAGTTGAAGGCCGCAATCCAACAGATGTTGAATTAGAAACACTGGCACAAACTTGGTCAGAACATTGCAAGCACACTATTTTTGCTTCCCCGATCGATGAATTCAAAAATGGTATCTTTAAAGATTTCATCAAACGCGCGACGGATGAAATTCGTGAAATGCGCGGTGATGAAGATATCTGTGTCTCTGTTTTCAGTGACGATTCAGGCGCCATTATCTTTGATGAAAACCATTTGATTACAGACAAAGTTGAAACGCATAACTCCCCTTCTGCGCTCGACCCTTTCGGCGGTGCTATCACAGGAATCGTTGGTGTTAACCGTGACTGCCTAGGTTTTGGTAAAATTGCGAAGCCTGTCTTAAATCGTTATGGATTTTGCTTGGCTGATCCGCGTAAAGACATTGAGTTCTATCGTGGTAAGAATAAATCAAACCCAACATTATCACCTGATACAATTATGAAGGGTGTTGTTGCCGGTATTGAATCTGGCGGCAATCAATCGGGCATCCCAACGCCGCAAGGCTTTATGTATTTCGATGATCGTTATGTTGGCAAGCCTCTCGTTTTTGCGGGGACTGTCGGCATCATTCCAAAAGAAATTAATGGTGAACCAAGCCATATTAAAGGGGCGAAAGCTGGCGACCGTATCATCATGGTTGGCGGTAAGGTTGGCCGTGATGGTATTCATGGTGCAACTTTTTCTTCTGTCGCGCTTGATGAAGGTTCTCCTGCTACGGCTGTGCAGATTGGTGATCCGATTACACAAAAGAAAATGTCTGATGTACTTGTCAAAGAAGTCCGTCAACTTGGCTTATATAACGCCGTGACCGATAACGGTGCTGGCGGTCTTGCCTCAAGCGTTGGTGAAATGGGCGAAGCCTCTGGCGGTTTCCATCTTGAGTTAGGCAAAGTGCCTCTCAAATATCCAGGTATGCAGCCTTGGGAAATTTGGATTTCCGAAAGCCAAGAACGTATGTCTTTGGCTGTGCCGCCTGAAAATGTTGAAACGCTGATGCAGGTTTTGAATAAGCGCGGCGTTGAAGCATGGGATATTGGTGAGTTCACTGATACGGGCCGTGCTCATTTAAGTTACGATGGCGAAACCGTGATGAACATCACAATGGATTTCTTGCATGATGGTATTCCTGAAACACCGTTGAAAACAACATTCACACGTGGTGGTGAAGCTGAACCTGATTTAGCTGAACCAAAAGACTACACACAAACATTACTTGATATGATGGAACGCTTAAACATTTGCTCCAAAGAGTTTGTGTCTGCCCAATATGATCATAACGTTCAAGGTACTGCTGTGCTTGGCCCTATCCAAGGGCAAGGTCGCGTTTGCGCCGAAGCCACAGTGAGCCGCCCAGTCCTAAATTCAAAACGCGCCGCTGTTCTGTCGCAGGGACTTGCGCCACGTTATTCTGATATTGATACACACCATATGGCACGCGCCGCACTCGACAGTGCCGTTCGCCATGCGATTGCGGCGGGTGGCGATATCGACCATCTTGCCATCCTTGATAATGTTTGCTGGTGTTCGTCGGATGAACCTGAACGTTTAGGGCAACTTAAACGCGGCATGGAAGCGATTTATCATCTGTCTAAAACTTACCGTACGCCATTTATCTCTGGTAAAGATTCAATGTTTAATGACTTCAAAGGTTATGACGAAGATAATAACCCAGTCACCATCTCTATCCCCCCTACTTTGTTGATTTCTGCAATCGGCGTGATGGAAGATGTGGCGCACGCTGTCTCTCTTGATCCAAAACAAGCAGGTGATTTGGTGTACGTTCTGGGTGAAACAAAAGACGAGCTAGGCGCTTCAGAATATTATGATATGCACGGACACCTTGGTAATAACGTTCCAGAAATGCATGACGAACCAAATTACGCTTTATACCGCGCCTTAAGTGCCGCGAATAAAGAACAACTTTGTGCGTCGGCTTATGCTGTTGGCTTTGGTGGTTTGGGTGTTGCTTTGGCCAAAAAAGTTATCGCGAGCGGCTTAGGCATGGACATCATTCTTGATGAAGCTCTTCGTTTAGATAAAATGCTGTTCTCAGAAAGCCAAGGCCGTATCGTTGTAACGATTGCTCCTGAAGATAAAGACGCATTCGAGAATGCTATGAGCACTGTTAGTCATGTGCAACAAATTGGCGTTGTCACAGACAACCCAGCTTTGAACATTAATGGTCAGGTTGCCGCTTCAACCTCAGATTTAGAAAAAGTCTATAAACAGACTTTGGGAGAGTATTAATATGACAGCTAAAGCTCTCATTATTGCTGGTTATGGATTAAACTCTGAAGAAGAAAGCGCTCATGCGTTTGAACACGTTGGCTTTAACGCCGATATCATGCACATTAACGATTTAATCGAAACACCAGAAGCATTAAATCTATACCAAGCCCTATGTATCCCTGGTGGATTTTCTTATGGCGATGACACGGGGTCAGGCAATGCCTTTGCCCAAAAAATGCGCCTGACATTAGGGGATAAATTAAATGAATTCGTTAGTCGTGAAACTTTGACTATTGGTATTTGTAATGGGTGTCAAATCGTGGCAAACCTCGGCCTTGCCCCTGCTCTTGATAATCAATATGGCACACGTGAAGTTGCCGTGACGCACAACGCCTCTGCGCGGTATCAGTGTCGTTGGATTGATATGAAGGTTGAAAAATCAAATTCACCTTGGTTACAAAATATCCAAAGCTTGCACGTTCCTGTCGCGCATGGTGAAGGTCGTTTCATGATGGAGGATGCCACGCTCAAAGCTTTACAAGATAAAAACCAAATCGCCCTTCGTTATTCAAAAGATGGTGAAATCGCTAATGGCGAGTTTCCTTACAATCCAAACGGATCAACAGATGACATCGCAGGGATAACGGATGAAAGCGGCCGTGTTCTAATTATGATGCCGCACCCTGAACGCGGGATGTTCACATGGCAACGTGATGACTATGCGGCGCTGAAAGATACCGCCAAACGCGAAAACCAGCCTTTGCCTGATGCAACAGATGGCCTAAAAATCTTCCAAAACGCGGCAGAATACTTTGGTGTGAACAGCTTAAAAAAAGCTAGTTAGTGCGGTTCTAAAATAATCATTTCAGATCTTGAGGGTACAAAAACGCGTGCTGGGATACCGCTCGTGCCGATACCACCTGAAACATAAGCGGGTGCACCGTCTATTAATGAATATTCTCCACAATACCAGTCTTCCCTTGTCTTAACGTAATCGCCATCAACGGCGTCAGCAAAGCTCCGACCAATGACTTGGCCGCAATGTGTATCTCCTGCTACGGCGAGTGCGGCGTTCCGTCGAAGTAAAGCAAAGCCATCAGGGCTGTGTGTTAAATAAATAACATCTTCATCATCAGGCACATTCATCATAGTTGCGGCATAATCAGGAAGCCCGCCATACATATTGTCTAAACCTGCAATCCAAATTTTACCCTTATCTGTGTCTAGTCGAATTGATTGATTTCTTAAAAGTGGAATATCAGAATTATCAAAAGCTTGGGTAAGCCTTGCCGCCATATTATTACTTCGGTTTAAGTCGTGGTTTCCTAATACTGCGGCTTTGGGGGCCTTAATTTTTTCTAAGGCATCTGTAATTTGAGATGGCGTATAATTCGTATGACTTCTAAAATCTCTATTGGCTAAGATATAATCACCAGCAAGCAAAACCACATCAGGTTGTTTATCATTAATCGCATCTACAATATCATCAAGATGTTCAAGCGTCATATTATGCGCCCCGATATGCAGATCGGTCACAATCAGAATCTTCAAACCATAAAGATCATCATTTAAAAGTTTGGTTTTTATAGGAACATCTTCAATCGTGTAGCGCCCCGTGGTCACGTCATGAAAATAATACCCTGTCCCAGCAAGGCCAGTAGCGATACCTAATGAACCGCGCAAAAAAGAACGTCTTGAAACCATGACCAGTGCTTACATATTTTACTTGATTATTTTAAGTAAAATGGCACAGGTTAAAAATTATGTCAATTTAATTAGGCGGCTTGCGCCTTTTTAAACTCATGAATACGGTCTTCAACATCACTACGGAAATGACGCATTAAGCCCTGAATTGGCCAAGCTGAGGCATCACCGTGCGCACAAATTGTGTGCCCTTCAATCTCTTTGGTGACTTCAAGTAAGGTATCAATTTCATCTATTTCTGCGTCACCTTTAACAAGGCGGCTCATGACACGCCACATCCAGCCTGTACCTTCACGGCACGGTGTACACTGACCGCAACTCTCATGCATATAAAAATGTGAAAGACGCGCAATCGCATAGACAACATCCGTTGATTGATCCATCACAATCAAACCTGCCGTCCCTAGCCCACTTTGAACTTCGCGCAAGCTATCAAAATCCATCAGCACTGTATCGCAAACATCTTTAGGTAAAATTGGACATGATGATCCACCAGGAATAACCGCTTTTAAATTATCCCAACCGCCACGAACGCCGCCCGCGTGTTTATCAATAAGCTCCTTCATAGGAATGCCCATTTCTTCTTCAACAACGCAAGGGCTGTTCACGTGACCAGAAATACAGAATAGTTTTGTTCCAGTATTCTTTTCATCTTTACCAAAACTCGCAAACCATTCGCCGCCACGTTTTAATATGTCAGGCACAGAGGCAATTGTTTCAACATTATTAATTGTTGTCGGGCATGAATATAAACCCGCCATCGCAGGGAATGGTGGCTTGTTACGTGGTTGCCCTTTTTTACCTTCTAAAGATTCAAGTAACGCTGTTTCTTCACCACAAATATACGCGCCCGCACCACGGTGTAATGTAATATCAAAATCCCAACCCGTGTTGGCCGCATTTTTGCCCAGCAAGCCATTTTCACGCGCTTCATAAATAGCCTTCACAAGGTTTGAGGCTTCAGAAATAAATTCACCACGTACGTAAATATAACAATGATGCGCCTGCATCGCGAACGCGGCATAAAGCGCACCTTCGATTAATTTATGCGGCTCGTTACGCATGATCTCACGATCTTTACATGTACCTGGCTCTGATTCATCAGCGTTAATGACCAAATAGTGTGGACGCTCCTGCACTTCTTTAGGCATGAATGACCATTTAAGTCCTGTAGGGAAACCTGCTCCACCACGACCACGAAGACCAGAGGCTTTCATCTCGTCGATAATCCAGTCGCGTCCTTTACCAATAATATCTTTGGCACCGTCATAATCACCGCGCGCCTTTGCGCCATCAAGGAATGGTGATTCCCAGCCGTAAATATTGGTGTAAATTCTGTCTTGATCTTTAAGCATTTTAATACCTTAGGTAAATTATATACAAAGCAATTGAGGTTAATATAGCCTGAAACAAAGGCATCAAATATTGTAAAGCATAGCGAAATTTTGTTCGATCTTCTTTATGATCTGGGGAAACAAAATAGCTATAAGCTTTTAAGAATAAAGCTATGGGTGCCATTAAAAATATAGCTGAAATAACCATCGTGTAACTTATGATTATATTTAAAATAGGATGGTTTTGAGACAGATGGTAACGAGACTCGCGTTGAAACCCTTCAAACGTCAAATTAATACACAGCTGCATATAATAAACGACAAAGAAAATAATAAAAAAACTACCAACGTCTCGTGGCAAAAAATAAATACCTGCAACCGCAATAACAGGAAGAACAATCCTATAAAGAATTTTCCACAATAGTTGAAAAATATTTGAAGGTTGTTCGGCTACGGCCATTCTAGGCAACTCCCGCTTTCTTTGCTTGCTCTTCCAAAGTTGTCGGGCCTGTTAAGGCCATTGAACCGCGACGACCATTTTGTGGACCCGATGGCGGCATTACATCTTTCTGTAATGACTTTAAAATCTCAACCACAGTTTCGGCGGTAAGATCTTCGAAGTAATCATCGTTCACTTGTATCATTGGAGCATTAGAGCACGCCCCTAAACATTCAACTTCCATCAATGTGAAATAACCATCTTCAGTTGTCTGTCCCATGCCAATACCAAGGTGATCTGTACACGCTTTTACGACATCAGATGATCCACAAAGCCAGCACGGTGTCGTTGTACAAAGTTGAACTAAATAACGTCCAACAGGCTCAAGGTTGTACATTGAATAGAATGTAGCAACTTCATAAACTTTCATCGGCCATACACCACAAAGCTCCGCAATTTTATCCATCGCCGCTTTTGGAATCCAGCCACCGCCTCTTGGGTAATCACCATAAGGCCCCGTTTCGGCTACTTGACGCTGTGCCAAATCGAGCAACGGCATAATACCGCTGTGCTCGCGACCTTTTGGGTAGCGTGAGAAAATCTCTTCAACCAATGACATATCGGCAAATTCAAATGTTTCAGGTTGAAATGGTGCGCCGAGCGCGTCTGATTTTTTCATAGCTTTAAAACTCTCTAATTACGACTATCTTTTATACACTAAGCCCTTGGTAAAGGACAATAAGGGTTTTTCAATTATTTTATAGGCAACATAGCTTCCGATGATAGATACCGCAAAAATCACAGTAAATATTACCCATGGATGGACCGCATCCTGCCAGTTCAGCATTAATATGCCTTGTGTGATCGCCCCAATAGCAAATGGGTGCGCCAAATATAAGGTATACGAAGAATCACCAATAAGAACGCTCCATCGTGGCATCTCAACAAATTCTGCCTTCTGAGGCAATACCATCAAGGCAACAGCGATGAAGCCAACCAAAGGTTTAGAATAGGATAATCCATAGCTTTCTAATGTATTTGTAAAGAATAACGCCAAAACACTCAGGGCAATAAATGCCAGCCCGATATAGAAAAAGTAAGATGGCAGACGTATGTTTTTTAAATATAAGAATCCAATAATAGCGCCAGCCAAAAATTCTAATACAATCCAACGACCATAGAAGCTCTCGGCAATGCCCCCTATTCCCCAAAATCCTGTAACAACGCTACCAATGAAATAAATGCTCATCGCAATAAGGCTGTACTTTGCGGGCAGTATTAAGAACAGCGCGAACACGAGGTAAAAGTACATCTCATAATTTAATGACCACCCATTCGCCAATATAGGCTGCATATCACCAGCAGAGTTAACATAGGGAATGAAAAATAGAGACTTCATGAAGCCTACAATATCAAACGCACTACTTCCTAAGACTTGTGGAACAAGTAAAGCCACCGCGGCCATCAACAAAGTATAAAACCAGTAAGTAGGGACAATACGAAGGATACGGCGCATAATAAATTCTTTAGCAGCAGGCAAACCGCTCACACCACGACTAATATAGATCATGATAAATCCACTTAAGACAAAGAAGATATCAATCCCAACCGTATAATTTTTATAATTGCCGTAATTAAAATCTATCGGTGAGATTAAATCCACCTCATACAGCGCGTGCTTGCTCATAATAAGGATAGCGGCCAACCCACGTAAAACTTGTAATGGCTCAATGCGGGGAATTGGCGCAGTCATGGATATTTAACGATCAATTTCGCCGAAAACGACATCCATCGAACCAATGTTCGAAACAACATCGGCAAGCATGTGACCTTTACTTACAAAATCAAGCGCTTGTAAGTGTGCAAAACCTGGGGCGCGTATATGACAGCGATATGGTTTATTTGTTCCATCAGACACTAGATACACACCAAACTCACCTTTAGGCGCCTCAACGGCGGTATATGTTTCCCCTGCTGGAACATGAAACCCTTCAGTATAAAGCTTGAAGTGGTGGATCATCGCTTCCATAGAGTCTTTCATCTCACTACGTGGTGGAGGTGAAACTTTATAATCATTAGATTTAACAGGGCCTTCTGGCAAATTGTTCAAGCATTGCTTCATGATCTTCATGCTTTCATACATTTCAGCCACGCGGACCAAATAACGCGCATAACAATCCCCTGTCTTACCAACAGGAATATCAAAGTCCATTTCTTCGTAAACTTCATATGGTTGAGATTTACGTAAATCCCACGCCACGCCAGAGCCACGAAGCATTGGTCCAGTGAAACCCCAATCAAGCGCTTCTTCTTTCGTCGCAACACCAATATCTACGGTACGTTGCTTGAAAATACGGTTGTTAGATAACAATGTTTCTAAATCACCAATGGCTTTAGGTAAGTTTTCAACCCATTCCAACATATCTTCTGCCAAGCCAGCAGGCATATCAGAGGCAACACCACCAGGGCGGAAATAGTTAGCGTGCAAACGTGCGCCACATACACGTTCATAAAATTCCATACCTTTTTCACGCTCTTCGAATCCCCAAAGCGCAGGTGTAATAGCACCAACATCCAACGCAAAAGTCGTGATGTTAAGGATATGGTTAAGGATACGTCCCAATTCAGAGAACAACACACGAATATATTGCGCTCTTAATGGCGGTGTAATACCTAAAAGTTTTTCAGTCGCCAAAGCAAATGCATGCTCCTGATTCATCGGCGCCACATAATCAAGACGATCAAAATAAGGAAGTGCCTGCGTGTATGTTTTGTATTCAATCAGCTTTTCTGTACCACGGTGCAGCAAACCAATATGGGGATCAGAACGCTCAACGATCTCCCCTTCCATTTCAAGAACAAGCCTAAGAACACCGTGCGCCGCAGGGTGTTGTGGGCCAAAGTTCATTGTATAGGGTTTAATATGAGTCTGTGACCCAACTTCAACACCATCTTCTGGATTCATAAGAGGTTCAGCCATTATTTCTTCTCCCCAACGGACGCGTCAGATGGCTTCCATCCCTGCTCTAACGTTGTGCCTTTTTCATCACCAGGAAGCTGAACATCTGTCATGCCCTCCCATGGTGATAGATAGTCAAAATTTCTGAAATCCTGAACGAGATGCACAGGCTCATAAACGACGCGGCGTAATTCTTCATCATAACGAAGCTCAACGTGCCCCGTCAGTGGGAAATCTTTTCTTAAAGGGTGCCCTTCAAAACCATAATCCGTAAGAATACGGCGTAAATCATCATGCCCATCAAAATAGATACCGTACATATCCCAAGCTTCACGCTCAAACCAACCTGCTGTACTAAACACCTTAGTCACAGACGGCACAAAATCTTCTTCACCAGCATAAACTTTGACGCGTATACGGTTGTTCTGCGTTAGTGATAACAAGTTATAAACCACTTCAAAACGTTGAGGACGCTCTGGATAATCAACGCCGCATAAGCCAATTAGCATTTCAAATTTGCACTCTGAATCATCACGCAAAAATTGTAGAACGCGGCAAATATCTTCACGTTTTGCAATCAATATAACTTCGTCATTAATGATTTCGTGTGAAATAATAGAGCCACCCAGCTGCTCTTCTACGTGCTCGGCGACATCAACTAATGATTCATCTATTTCTTTATTAGATGCCATTATCGCGCAATCCTTGTATCTTCACGTTGAATCTTCTTCTGTAACTGAAGCAAGCCATAAACAAGCGCTTCTGCCGTTGGTGGACATCCAGGAACATAAATATCAACAGGCACAATACGATCACATCCACGGACAACCGAATAAGAATAATGATAGTAACCACCACCATTCGCACACGATCCCATAGAAATAACCCAACGTGGCTCAGGCATTTGGTCATAGACACGGCGCAACGCAGGCGCCATTTTGTTCGTCAATGTTCCTGCAACAATCATCACATCAGATTGACGTGGACTTGGACGTGGGATCATACCAAAACGGTCAAGGTCATAACGTGACATATAGGAATGAATCATCTCCACCGCACAACACGCCAATCCAAAAGTCATTGGCCATATAGACCCTGTACGCGCCCAATCAAATAAAGAATCTGCAGAAGTCAGCAAATACCCCTTCTCACTTAAATGCTTAGAGACAGCCGCAGGAACAATGTCCTGTTGCTTGGCATCAATCATCGGCACTTTTGTAATAAGCTGTGCGTCTGGTGCTTCTAATGTATTGCGATCATGCGTCATAGTTTAATTCCACTCTTATTCCCACTCAAGGGCACCTTTATTCCACTCATAGATAAATCCAACGGTTAAGACACCAAGGAATACCATCATAGACCAAAATCCAAACATTCCCACTTCACCAAGGCTAATAGCCCAAGGAAATAAGAAGGCGATTTCTAAATCAAAAATAATAAATAAAATGGCAACAAGGTAAAAACGCACATCAAAGCGGCTTCTGGCGTCATCAAATGCATCAAATCCACATTCGTAAGCGGCATTTTTATCTGCATCTGGTGCCTGTTTACCAACCACAAAAGACAACACAATCATCGCAACGGACATCACGCACGCGATAGCAATGAAAATAACAATAGGGAGATATTCGATAAGAAGTTCTTCGTTTGCCATGAGATGTTGTTAAAACCTTCAAAATTGAATGAAATTAATAGCATATTCGGCGCATATACCAAATACAAAATTGGCGTTTTCTGTATCTTTTGTATGAAAATATAAGGAAGAAAATGGTCGGAGTGGAGAGATTCGAACTCCCGACATCCTGCTCCCAAAGCAGGCGCGCTACCAGGCTGCGCTACACTCCGACTAACTGGTAAAAAGCTTTTACAATACGAGCCTCAGACTTGCAAGCATAATAGAGCTTAATTTGAGAAAAAAGGGTGTTTAACCACATCACCCTTTTGAATTCCATGCTTACGCACTAATCCGCCATTAATTTCCAATACCGCGCGAACAGGTCCATTGGAAGTAATTCTGGTCAAATCATGCGGCATTGCTTGCTCGTAAATATGATGAATCGTGCCGTCTGTATTTAAAAACATAATATCTAATGGGATAAGCGTATTTTTCATCCAAAAATTACGCTCGGCTCTTTCTTGAAAATAAAACAGCATTCCCGCATCTTCAGCCATGCTTTCACGACCCATAAGGCCTCTACCTTGCGCCTTAATATCCAAAGCAAGCTCAACATTAAAACTATGCTTATCGCTCTTCGTTATAATGGTAAGCACATCAAGGTTAAGGTCATCACCTTGCGCAAGCTGCTTATCTTTACAAGCGGCGAGCGGCAGGATAATTAGTGCGACTAGAACAAGACGTAACATCTGATTAGCTAAAATACATAAACTTGACGTAAACGTGTGCAATCGCAATCGTTCCTAACATCATTGGAAATGCAAGTTTTAGGAACTTGATGAAAGCAATTCTGTGCCCTGCACGTTCCGCAAAACTAGCGACCATAACATT
>JALZUF010000053.1 GCA_023301785.1 Alphaproteobacteria bacterium
TCAATTCCGGCCGCCCGCACCATTACATTTAAAATATAAAGTTCTAAAACTGCAGGAATGCAGCATATGCGTTATAATACGCGCAACTTTCAATGATTATGTAAGGCGCACTAATCCCCTGCCAAACCCAGGACTAGGCTGGACAGGCACGGATGAAGCTGGACAGCATTGATTTTAAAAGGTTTTTTAAGAGTGCTGGCCCAAAAAAGGTTTTGAAGTCGACGCGCGAGTCCGTTGCCACAAATTGAGCAAACGCACGAAAGCGCCGCCAAACCAAAAAGGCTAAAATAACCGCAAGTCCCCATAGCACTGCACTTTTTTGAAGATTCGAACGCCATAGTTAAAATGCTAACTGGGACGAATCTCATAAAACGTCCCAGTTTTTGAAGTTATTGAAAAATAAGGTTTTTTTATAGTGAGCAAAAAAAGAAGTGGGACGCTATTATATCGCCAATTTATCTATACAAAAATCAATTATAGCATCGAAGTAGTCATCGCCATCACTCAAATCTAACCGCGCAGATGAACGCCCGCAGTCGACTATTTCTTCTGCCCGCCTATCAAGCTCACTACCCCCGTTCTTAATAAGTAAATCGTAATCATCGGGTGAAAGGTTTTCGTTATCAGATATATAGCGCGCGGCAGCGATACTCATAAGCACAGGGTTAGACCCGCCCATCCATTGTTCATAAGTTCTAATTTGCTGTTCTGACTGAACATCAGGGCGCGGAATTAAAAGCATCACAACAGAAAAAGCAATAAACCCCCAGACAAAATACATCCATTTTTGAGGTCGTTTAGCTATAATAGAGTTGTTGGCCATAATCTTAAGCGTCCTTTAAAGTGAATTTCCTACCCAGCGAACCCGCCCTAAAAGCTGAAATTGAGCATCTTCTAAGTCATGAACCTGCTGCGATGGATAAGATGTATTATCTGACAGTAGCAGAACACCGCCTGTCACCTGGGCCTGAACACGCTTAATGAATAAGGCATCATTCATTCTGAAGGCATAAATACCATCATCTTTGATGCCTTCGATGCTATGATCGACCAGAACCAGCGCGCGATCTTGAATGGTCGGCTCCATACTATCGCCCCGCGCCTGAACCACAGACAGGTTTTCTTTGTTCGTTCCGATATGTGACAGCAGCCATTCCGTTGGGAAGGCTAGCGCCGCGACTTCATTGTCACCCGTGCTGCTTCCATTGCCTGCTGACAGGGCCACATCGAACCTACGAATCAATGTGAAGCCATTGTCCGCTTCAGGCTTGGATATTGTGTGAATACCGGTTGCTAGCCAGGACATAGAAACACCTGCGGTTCTTGTCAGCTTGAACGCTGCATCAAATGGAACCCGTGATTTGCCGGTTTTCCAGTTGTTCATCGTGTCGCGTGATGCCTCTACTAATGCAGCAGCTTTTGTAGGACCGCCCAGAACGTCGATTAAAGCGCCCATGCGCTGCGCTAGAGTCGTACCCTGAAGTTTAGCTTCCAAGTTAGCTGTCATCAAAAAAATCCCCTTAAAGACGAATTTATTCCTTTACAGACGGATTTATTCGTCTTAGTTCTAGCGAACGCTATTTTATTCGACGTAATAATTCGGCACACATTAAAAGGGTCTTTCATGATTAATAGTTCAGTTGATTGGGATAAGTTTGCAATCGCAGCCGAAGTAAAACGGCGCGGTAAAACGCTAACGAGTCTGGCGCTTGAAAATGGGCTGTCGCAGTCTTCATGTCGTTCTGCCCTTATAATTCCTGTTCCATCAGCAAACAAAGCGATCGCTTTATTCATTGGCGTTTCTGTTCATGACCTTTGGCCTGACTGGTATCGTGAAGACGGCACCAGAATTCTAGGGTCAGGTTCTCGACCCTCGCGCACAAAGAGTCAAGTCCAGCAGGATGCTGCGTAATGGACCATCTTAATCCAGAAGACTTTATAGCCCTTCCGTTTTTGACGCCTGAACGGATGAAGCAGATTATATTTAACCGTGCTTGGAGTAATATTAAGAAAGAGGTTGCGAAGATTAAATGCCAAGAAACGCAGGGGGCTGCGTAATGGCAAAGTATTGGACCGCGCATTCTGGAACCGACTTTTGCACTGAAGCCGGAGCCAAACAACTGGCCGCAATCATTCGAACTTACTGGGCAGAACGTGGCTTCGTTGTCGATGTGTTTGCAATCAGCGGAAACATAAGAAGTCTTGCTGGCCGTGACGCTGACCCGCGCGCTGATGTTCGCTCTAATTTAATCAATGGACGGCCACATTCATGAGGCATCTACAAACTCTTTATAAGTACCGCGATGACATTCTTGCGGGCATCGCTTTTTTCGCCCTTCTGGTCGTTCTTTATTTTGGCTGGATTGTTGTCTGCGCCGCGCATGGGCCGCTTGTTTAATGAGTGCGGCAAAGGCATATTACACGGCGCAGGAACTGGCTGATTTAAGCCTTCCTGGAATGCCAACATCCAAGCGCAGGATTAACGAAAAAGCAAACCGTGAAAACTGGGACTTCCGCGCCCGAGAAGGCCGCGGCGGTGGTCGCGAATATCCGTTGGATGCGCTGCCCCAGGCAGTGCGCATATTCATCGCCCAGACAAGCAATCTTAAGGCTGCTAAAACAGCGCTTAAAGAAGAACGCGCAGCTGATGTTTCGAATGACCAGCTGCGAGACTCTCGCTGCTATATTTTAGAAGACATTGAACGCTTCGCATGGACTGGCGCGCTGTCATTGAACCGCGCAACAAACATCTATTTTGAAATGTATAATGAACGCACTGTTTCAGTGCCGGACTGGGTCTGGCAGTCAGTGCCTAAAATATCAGCCAGAACTGTTCGCGGATGGTTCAAAAAGCGCAATGACAAAGGCGTCGAAGCTTTATCTGATGCCAAGCGCGGCCCCCAGGGCAAGTCTTTATTCGACCTAGATAAAAATCTTCAGTTGTTCGTTCAGGCCCAAATCACAGCGCGGCCACATATTAAAGCAACTGTTTTGCTAAAAGGCATTAAAGCCAGCGACCACAATTTTGCAAACACACCTTCGCTTCGCTATCTTCAGCAATACATTCTGGACTGGAAAAAAGACAACATGCGCACCTTGCTGGCTGTCTCAAATCCTGATGCGTACCGCTCAAAATATGAACCTGCATTCGGCAGCTTAAGCGCTAAACTCACCCGCGTTAATCAGCTTTGGGAAGTTGATGGAACAATCGCTGACCTGATGTGCATTTCACCATCTGGCGAAAACATCCGTTATTCACTGACAGGCATGATCGATGTTTATTCTAGGCGCACAAAGGTTCTAGTTTCGCGCCAGCCTTCAGCTGTCGCAGTTGGTTTACTCATTAGAAAGTGCATCCTGGATTGGGGCATTCCTGAAGTCCTTAAGGCTGACAACGGGAAAGACTACACCGCGCAATATGTGAACCGGATTAAAGACGATTTAGGCTTTGCCATAAATTATTGCACCCCCTTTAGACCGATGGAAAAGCCTCACATCGAACGGTTCTTTGGCACGATGACGCGCGATCTGTTTGAAATCCTGCCAGGCTATGTCGGGCATGATGTGAATGACCGCAAGGCTATCGAGTCTCGCAAAGCATTCGGTGAACGCTTTGGCGGCGCTTCTACTTTTAAGGTCGTTATCAATGGCGGCGAACTTCAGCACATCATCGATGCCTGGATTGAAGAAGATTATGAAGTCCGAAATCATAGCGGCGTAAAAACAACGCCCTTCCTGAAAGCCCAGCAAGGCGGCCAGCCGCTGCGCATCGCGGATGAACGCGCCCTTGATTTGCTGCTGGCATCATCGCCAGGAAAAGACGGAATCCGCGTTGTTCAAAAGTCTGGAATTTCAGTTAACGCCCGCACATATATTGCTGCGGAACTTGGCGGGATTATTGGCGATCATGTTCATGTCAAATTCGACCCTGAAGATGAAGCAAAAATCATGGTCTACACTGGCGACCGCCGCACGTTCATCTGTGTTGCTGAAGACCCAACACTGTCAGACCTGGACCGCCAGGCGATAGCGAAGCGCGCGAAGCAGGCGCAGCATCAAGAAAACAAAGTCTTCAAGGCTGAAATGAAAACAGCACATGAGGCGCATGACCCAGACCAGCTGGCTGCGTCCATACTCGCTGATAAGGCCGCGCAGAAGGGCAAAAGCAAAGTCCTTCCATTCCGCCCAGCAGAAGCAACCCCTCAGACACCTGCGTTCGTTCGCGAACGCAAAGCGGTTGCGGCAATGTCCCCCTCACCATTGCCGCAGCCCATTATCACTGAAGAAATTCAGGAGAATGTCGAACGTGAATTTGCATTGATAGATTCAGCACACGCGGAGCCTGAAACAGTCTGGCTATCGCGCGAAGATGGGAGCCAGCGGCCCCAGTTCGATAATGATTTCAGGTTCATCGCCTGGATGCAGGAACAACCGGAGATACATCCGGAAGATGTCACTGACCTTCACGACTATCTGACAAACGGTTCTGGCCGTTTGGACAGTGGTGTGAAGCAACAGCTGGCGCAGCGTGGTGTGGAAACATTTGTAGTTCAACTTTTCAAGGATATGACCCAATGAAAAAAATATTTTGTCGCAAAGTGACGAATGCCAAAACCTTCTTGGATGGCATCCAGTCTTTAAAAGAGCGCGGTGCAACTGAAGCTAGCTGGATGCTGACAACAGCCGTGCCAGGACTGGGCAAATCAGGCACTATGGAATGGTATTCAATCCAGACTGACAGCCCGCTTGTGCGTTGCAAGGCTGGCTGGACTGTTCCCTGGGCACTGCGCGACATCGCGCTGTCACTTCAGCTTGAACCACGGCATTCCGCGAAGGCGAACTTCGACCTGATAATGTCTGAACTGGTCATGGGCGAAAGAATTCTAATGGTCGATGAAATTAATCATGCGGCCAAGTCTTTGAAGGTTTTGGAAACGCTGCGCGACCTGACTGACATGTCACAAACAATGTTAATCGCTGGCGGTCACAAAGGAACTGAAAACACGCTGAAGGCTTACAAGCAAATTTACAGTCGTATTTCATCATTTGTGGAATTCACACATGCCAGCGATGAAGACATAAAGTTCTTGTTCGAAGACATGTGCGAAGTTGAGGTCACAGACTGTGCTGTCAAAGAAATTCAGCGTCAGACTGGCGGGCTTTATCGCGAAATCATGAACACCATCACCCGCGTTGAACAGCTTGGGAAACGGGCAAAAACAAAAGTTGTTTCTGCGGACATCATTGGCGACAAACGCTTAACAAATGACGGCCTGGTTCGTGGAATGCGTGTTGTAAAATGAGCGCTGAACACTCCTTAACACAGACACAAGTTCTAACTTCACTTGTTCAGCGCTGCGATAATGGTGATGTAAAAACATCACGCGGCGAACTTTGCGAAGAATTTGATAGGTCGACCAGTGTTGTTGGCCGCGCACTAGGAAATTTGATCTTCCGCAAATTAGTGCGAACCATAACTATGGGCGAATTCACGCCAACGGCTGCGGGCAAGAAATTAATCGCAGACGGCGGAACTGTTAATTCTGGTCCTAGACCTGGAAAAATACAAGGGCCGCGCAATAGTAAAGAAGACAGCCTTCGCGCTCGTTTGTGGCGCGGTATAATTACGCTTAAGCGCTTCACTATTTCAGATTTAGTTGCCCGCGCTGCGCGTGACACAGACAAAAATGCGGCCCCTGCCGCGCGTCGATATATAAACTATTTGAAGAATGCTGGATTTCTTATTGAACTGCCTCATCGCAGCAGGTCTGGCGCATATCCTAAACAGGGCGAAAAAATATTCTGGTTAAAAGATGCGCCAAGCGGAAGAAAACCGCCGCGCGTGAAGAAGTCACAAGACGGCCAGCCTGGAATGTTCGACCCAAACAATCGCACTTATCACCCCTTTGCTAAAACAGAAAGCAAAGCAGCATGACCCGCGCTTCGAAGACTATGCTGGAAAAGTTGGCCGATGCTTATGGCGAAAAGCCTGAAGCGTGGCTGACAGCCCTTGCAGCTGCTGCTGATGAACGCGGGACGAAAGATGTGGCCGTGTCGATCGGATATTCGCCAAGCCTTATCAGCGCCGTTGTGAACGGGTCTTACAATGGCAAAACCGTCCATGTTGAAAAGGCGGTTCGTGAAGCTTTAATGCGCGGTGTTGTTGGCTGCCCAGTTCTGGAAGAAATCACTGGCGAGAAATGCGCCAGCATCCAGCGCCGTAAGCTGGCCGCAACAAATCCCCAGGCCGTTCGCCTCTTTAGAGCCTGCCGCAATGGCTGCCCACATTCTAGCATTAAGGCGGCCACATCATGACAGATACAGTCGGCAACTTAAATCGCGGCATAGATCATCTGGAAGTGGTCGCAACGCTTTGCGGAACCATCCAGCAGCGCATCGCCAACGAAATGGACATGTCACCTGAATGGCTTTCCAGTATGGCAGGGTTAATCAAAGGCAACGCCCAGGCCGCGAACAAAATCTGCGCAGATGAAGCAGCTGTCGCCAATGGCTTCAGCCGTGAATTCATCGCCCAGATTGATGAAGGCATTATCGCCTGCGTCGATAGCCAAGGAAAAATGGCAATCCAAAAAGTCGAAGGTGATGTGGTTCACATTGGCCGCGACCGTGCGCAGCCATTCAACACAATCAAAGGGGATGACTGTGCATAATAAATCGAAAAACGACATCGTGAAAGTCCAGGGCTTCGAAGGCACTTGGCAGATATTCCTGGAAGTCAAACAGGATGAACAGGTCAGATATGTTGCCGAAAATTTAGCCAGTGAACAAATGATGATTTTGTCTTCTCGCGATGGAATTTATCACCGCAGCGCTGGCCCAGCATCCTGGGAAGAAACAAAGGCCGCTGCGACTGGCATCATATTTAATCGCGGTTCCGCAGTTGATGCGCTCAAAATAACCGCAGGCGCATATCTGGTTTTCACCAGCCGCGTCGATGAATTCAAAAATCAACCCAACCCAAAGAAAAGGAAGTAAACTATGGCCCGTAAAGCCAAATCAATCACCGTGGAAGCGCCAGAAACTATGGCAGAAGCGGACCAATATCTTCGCGATATTGGAATGTTAAATATTCAACTTCGCGACATCGACACAGACCTTCGCGAAGGCACAGCCAAGCTGAAGCAGGAAGCAGAAGACCAGGCTGCGCCGCACCGGTTAGAAGTCGAACAGAAGTGGCTAGGACTTCAAAGCTGGGCGCAGGCGAACCGCAAGCGCCTGACTAATGGAACCAAAACAATCCAGCTGCCATCTGGTTCAGTTTCATGGCGTCTGCTTCCAGCCAAAGTAACGCTTAAGGGCGTCACAGATATTCTGGCAATCCTGCGCAGTAAGGCTGAATTCAAAAAGTTTCTGCGCATCAAATACGAAGTCGACAAAGACGCGATGCTGAAGGACAAGGTCAAAGCCGCAAAAGTCACTGGCGTTAAAATCGGCAGCGAAGGCGAAGCTATTGATTATGAAATCGATGAAACAAAGCTGAACGCTGCTTAAGATGGCTTTAACGCTGCATATCATTCACAGCAGGGCGCGCTGAAATGCGCGCCTTTCCAGAAGCCGATGCGCCTGACGCTAGCGGCTGGGCCTATGTTAGAAACAAGGTCGCTGATGGAGTGCGCCGAGAACAAGCGCGCGCAATGCGATATGCCGTAAAATGCAAGACACTAGAAATCAAGACGCGTGTCACTCCAGATGGACCGCACTTCTATGATGTTGTTACTGCAAGTGTGATCATTCGCCTTGTTGAAGGCCAAATGAAGCGTGTGCGCAATCTAACATCAATTTGTACATTTATGCACTTCGACGATGCTGAAGAATTTGTTCGTGAAGCGCAGGCCGAAAGATTTCAACGCCTCTCAAACCTAAATCCAATCTAACCAATTATAAAGGAAAAACCATGTTATCAGATGCAGACCGTGCTGACCAATTAGGTCAAGCCACAAAAGAGAAAATCAAACAGTTCGTCGCCAGAATAGAACGCCTGGAAGCTGAAAAGACAGAACTGGCTGCGGACATCCGTGAAGTTTATGCCGAGGTCAAAACTTTTGGTCTAGACACAAAAGTCATTCGCAAAGTTGTTTCAATTCGAAAACAAGATGATGCGGAACGCGCAGAACAAGAAGCGTTGCTCGATATCTATATGGGCGTTGTGGCAGACCAGTAAGATGGAAACACAAAACCTAAAATTTCCCTGGGTCATCCGTACTGCATTAGATCAAAAAAGCAAAACGAAGGGCCTGTTTATTGAGAATAATGATGGCGAATTCGTATGTGATTTTTATGTCAAATGCGGCGATGACTCGCTTTATCCATTCCCAAATGCAGAAGCAAATGCTGCGGCGATAGTTGCCGCTACAAAGCGGATGAAGTTATTCGAAAAGCTGAAAGCCCATTCCAGGAAAGTAAGCCAGGCCATAGCGGCCTGCATTCCTGGTGCTGGTTCTGAACATTTTGTCGAGGCTGGGGGAGAACATTATGTTTCGCCTGCTGCGATTAACGACATCGTAAGGCCGGAACTAAAAGCGGCGCGCGCGGCTAAAATCGCAGCCCATAAATCTAAAAACCAAAACCAAACAGCAAAAGGATATGACCATGTTTGACGCAAGCGAAGCAAAAGAAGACGAACCGTATTTCACACTTTTAGGTCGCGACCCTGCCGCGCCGCATATCGTGCGCGCCTGGGCATATCGCAGACTAGGTCAGCCCACGCTGGCCGCCATTGAGTCATCAAAAGCTGACAGCATTATAAATCAGTCAGAACCGCAGCACAGTGGCGATGAACAAATCCGGTCTGCTTTTCATCTGGCAGACATGATGGAAGCTTATCAGCGCCAGGCCGCGCTTGGAAATCTTAAGGTGGAGAAATAGTTCAATGGCTAAGAAAACATGACAGTCTGGGAACCTGCTTGCGGTGAAGGCGATATGGCGAACCCGCTGGCAGAGTTCTTCAAGGCTGTTATCGCATCAGATGTTTTTGACTATGGATTCGGCATTGTCTTTGACTTCCTGCTGACCCAAATGCTTCGCCCTGAATTTTTGGAGCAGCAGCCAGATGGCAAGGTCGATTGGATTATTACAAACCCGCCATTCAGGCTTGCAGAAGATTTTGTAAAAGAGGCTTTAGAATACGCCCGCGTAGGCGTTGCGATGTTAGTGCGCTCAGCATTCATGGAAAGCATCGACCGCCATGAAGAACTCTTTATGAAATATCGCCCTTATGTGATCTTGCAGTTTTCCGAACGGCTGCCGATGGTCAAAGGCCGCCTAGATAAAAAAGCATCGACGGCGACTTCCTATGCTTGGATTGTCTGGACCAAAGTTTCTTTGACCGAGGGTAGCAACGCAAGAACAGAACTTGAATGGATTGCGCCCTGTCGGCGGAGTTTAGAAAAGCCAGAAGATTATCCGGTCCATGCAAATGATGCGCCTGAACTTATGCCCTTATTTAACGAAGAAGCAGAGGCATGACAGGCTTTACCACAGGGGAAAGCCTGAAGGCGTGGTCATGGTTTAAGGCGGGTTGGGACTGTGACGCCATTAAGAGCCGTTTAAACCGTGCGCGTAGGACAGGTTATCTGCGCGCACAAAACCTACCCGCTGTCACAATCCAGCAAGTCAAGGACCTGCTGCGCCATGTTGGGGCTACGAACTGACATGTCCCATAACCACGACCTTTTCAGCATCGACACAGACCCCGACGTATTGGCGGCCCGTGCAGAATGGAGTCGGCGGTTCTTGGCAAACCAAAACGCAAGGCCTGGGAAGAAACTAGTTTCCCTGGGCAAATTACAAATGGCGACTGAAGTGCTGTTTCGCACTGAACTGGCCGCAGAAAAAAGATTGAATAAAGGATAACGGATATGACCACAAAAGAACGAGATTTAAGAGCTAAAATTAAAGAAGCCAAAACACGCAAGACGCTGCGGCTGGCCTCTGTCGCGACCCTGCGAAACAAGAAACCTGTCGAAGCAGCGCGCCAGGCTGCTGAAGCCCGCCGCGAAGAAATCATTATTTCAAGGCTGGAAGAAAACCTGCGAGAATTAACATGAACGTCACGCTTCCAATAGATGCAGATGTGCCGTTGCCAAAGTTACGGCCACAGAAAAGACAAACAGGCGATATTGTGTCTCAAACAATCGATGCCTTAGATGTTGGTCATTCATTCATTATGCCAGACTTCAAAGACCGTGCGCTGTCATCACGGCTGCTAGGAGCAAGCGCCCGCAATCAAGCAAGATATACATATCGCCGTATTCCAAAGACAGACAATGCCCGCGTTTGGAGAGCGTCATGATTGAACATTTAGGTGATTTAGTGAGCAGCAGCAGAGTCTGTATTGATGTCGATGGCCTGGATTATTCAGGTGAATTATCTGTCTTTAATAAAGGCGGTCACTATTGGCGTTTCATCGCAGAAGGTGAAGATGAAGAAGGTGTATTATTCACCATGCAAAGCGTATTTTTTGCCGATGAAAAATACGCTTATGACAATGCCAAAATATTAGGCTTCAAACTAACCGGCGAAAAGTCATGAGCGCCGCATTAAGAATGCTACACGCTGAACGGCGCAAGCACGGCATCGATGATGATATTTTCCGCGCGATCTTACTGGGCCAAACGGGCAGTGAAAGTTCTAAGGGTATAACCTTTAATGCGGCCCGTGCCTGTGTTGAGGTCATGCGCAAAGATTATCCCATTGCACCCGCCAAAGATGAACCAAAGACAGAATGGCGCAAGGCATCAGATGACATGCTGGTTCGCAAAATCTACAAACTTTGGGGCATCTTAAAACGCGGCGATGTCGTGAACTCTCGCTATCCAGATGCTTTCGTGAAAAAGATGACTAAATGTGACCGTGCTGAATTCTGCACACCTGCGCAGTGCAACATGGTCATAGAGGCCTTAAAGGGCTGGGGCGAACGCGAAGGCCTAGGGGATAAAATTCTCTAATGGACCGAGGCTCTGCACAATTACCGGAAGTCTTACACCGTATTGCGGATTGTGCAGGGCTGTCTGCTGCCATGACTTTGGCAAAAGCCTATGGCGGCATTCGTATCAATATTCCAAAGAAAATCGAAGGGTCAGAACTGGCCCGCGTGGTAGGACTAGACGCCGCGCAAAAAATCGTTAAGGAACTGGGCCACGGTCAATGTCTTATCCCATGCGGAACAGGCAGGGGCGAAGCCGCCCGCCGCGAAGATGCCCGCCGTGTGTTCAGGAACGGTGGCACAACCGTCGAAGCAGCTCTAGCAGCTGGTGTTTCTGAACGAACAGCCTGGCGTATTCGGGCATCAATGAAAGAAAGCGGCCCTGAAACCTTACCGCTATTTACAGAAGACTAAAGGTATAAAATGAAGAATTCGAGCATGTTGAAAAATATGATTGCTAAACGCAAGAGAGCGCGGCTAATTAATCAACGCGCCAAAGCTTTTGCTGCCTCAGCAGTGGACTTTGATGATGGTATTGCAAAGTTCAAAAAAACAATTAATGACCTATCTTTGGCTTTTACAAAAATGTTTCCAAGTGTGTTCAAAAAAAAGAAATTGCGAGAACCACAAATAGTCGTTGATAGCCGAAAATGGACTGGCCGTTACTAATTTAAAATCATAAAAATACAACAAGCTGACATTTGACAGCGCTGTTCTTTGGGTAGCCCCCGCCTAAACCTTGGATTGTTCCAAGCAGTTTAAGGCAAAGCAAAATGTTAAATTTCTCAAATGGTGGCCTGTCCTCTCTGAAGAAGATGGAAGGATGGCGCGCAAAGCTATATTTATGCGCGGCCAATGTCGCCACGATTGGCTGGGGCCATGTCGTTAAAGAAGGCGAAAAGTCTGAAATCACAAAACTTGAAGGCGCAATTTTATTAAAGAACGATGTCCGCACCTTCAGCGAACATGTCTGGGAGTGCTGCGAGGAAGGTGGCCGTATTCCTAGCCAGCATCAGTTTGATGCGATGGTGTGTCTGGCCTTCAACATCGGCAAGGCTGGCTTTTTAAGGTCATCAGTTCTGCGGCGGTTCATTAATAACGATGACGCGGGCGCGGCCAGCGCGTTCCTGCTTTGGAACAAAGTGCGCAAGCTTTGCCCTGAAACCAATGTGCGAAAGCTTCGCCCTTCCAGAACCCTGAACGCGCGCCGCATTGCCGAGTCGCGTATGTTCTTAATGGGCTATTATGACCAGACGCCTTATGACTCGCTTGATGACAAAGGTGCTATGGCAGAACTGAAGATTTCAAGAAACCATTCAGCGGCTGATAATAACATCGCCGCAGGTGATAGCGAAATTCGCCCCGACTTAAAGAACAGCCGAACCATGAAACAAACAGCCCTAGGCGGCGGCAGCGCTGCCATCACTGGCACCGCCGCAACTGTGACTGGCGTGAAGGTTGTTGCTGACCAAGTGGCCGCGTCATCGGAGTCGGTGAAGAAAGCTGTCGAAGTTACTGGCGAAGCTGCGACCGCAGCTGGCGAAACAATCACTGCGGTCAGCGCGCTGCCAGTGGTCATGTCTGTCATCATGGGAATAGGCGCAATTATTTCAATCATATCTTTCATCCTGGTTCGTAAGGCGCGCAAGGATGATTGGCGGCGAGGAAGACGCTAATGGCTTGGCCTGCTTGGATCGCGGCCCCCATAGCCCGCTGGGCGTCACGCCTTGCCGCACCCCTAGTTATTGGCGGAACTATTTTAATGGCTCTGCTGGGAATGAAAAGGTCTGCGCGTAAGCAAGGGCAAAAAGAAGAAAGGCTGAAAACCCGTGCTGAAACGGCGGAAGCAGCAGCATCGGAAGGAAAACAAAATGCAGAACGTCTACAAGAAATGTCTGACGCGCGGGCTGATGGCCCCCATCGCCGCGATGATATTATTGAACGGTTGCGCAACGGCGACACCTAAACCAATTATCATAAAAGAGCC
>JALZUF010000054.1 GCA_023301785.1 Alphaproteobacteria bacterium
AGAACAAGAAATGACACGCTTTGATGCGGTGAATTATATCTCCCACGGTATTGCCAAAGTACCAGGGATTGAACCCATAAAAACAACCCCTTTGGGCGCTGAAGAATCTGAAGAAGATAAGTCAGCTACAAAGACAGGTCGTGAAGCTCTTGATGCTTACACAAAAAATTTGAACGACAAAGCCGCCGAAGGTAAAATTGATACACTGGTTGGTCGTGAAAAAGAAGTAAACCGCACGATCCAAATTCTTTGCCGCCGTTCAAAAAATAATCCTCTTTATGTCGGTGATCCAGGTGTTGGTAAAACGGCTATCGCCGAAGGGTTGGCGAAGAAAATTAATGATGGTGATGTTCCAGAAGTTCTAAAAGATACAACAATCTTTTCACTCGACATGGGTGCATTGCTGGCGGGTACTAGATACCGTGGTGATTTTGAAGAACGTATTAAAGCAGTTCTGAAAGAGTTAGAAAAAATTGAAAACACAGTTTTGTTTATTGATGAAATCCACACCATTATCGGTGCCGGTGCCACAAGTGGCGGCGCTATGGATGCTTCAAACCTATTAAAACCAAGCCTTTCTAACGGAACGCTTCGCTGTGTTGGTTCAACGACATATAAAGAATACCGTAATCATTTCGAAAAAGATCGTGCGCTAGTGCGCCGTTTTCAAAAAATTGATGTGGTAGAGCCGACAATCGATGAAGCCATCGCAATTCTGCAAGGCCTTAAAAAATACTATCAAAAACATCACAACATTGAATATACAGACGAAGCTATCAAGGCCGCTGTCGAACTATCAGCAAAATATATTGGTGATCGTAAACTCCCCGACAAAGCCATCGATATTATTGATGAGGTCGGTGCGGCGCAAATGCTGGTACCAAAAGAAAAACGTAAAAAAATTATTAAATTAGAAGACATCGAAGATGTTGTGGCAGTAATTGCGCGCATCCCATCAAAGTCACTCACCAAAGATGATAAGAGTGCGCTTAAAAACTTAACGCGCGATTTAAAAACACTGGTTTTCGATCAGGATAGTGCGATTGAGACCTTAACCGATGCCATCAAGCTCAGCCGCGCTGGATTACGTGATGCCGATAAGCCAATAGGCTGTTATCTGTTTTCTGGCCCGACAGGCGTTGGTAAAACCGAAGTTGCAAAACAGCTCTCAATATCTATGGGTATTGAATTGGCACGCTTTGATATGAGTGAGTATATGGAACGTCACGCCGTGGCGCGTCTGATTGGTTCGCCCCCTGGCTATGTTGGCTTTGAACAGGGTGGTTTACTCACCGATAAAGTCGATCAAAACCCGCACTGTGTCTTGCTTTTGGATGAAATTGAAAAAGCGCATCCAGATATCTATAACATCTTGCTACAGGTCATGGACTACGGAAAGCTGACTGATAATAACGGTAAAACGATTGATTTCCGCAATGTGATCTTAATCATGACAACAAATGCCGGCGCAACAGAACTCGCCAAAGCGCCTGTCGGGTTTGAACGCACTATGCGTGTTGATGAAGATAAAGAAGCGATCAACAAAATGTTCACCCCTGAATTTAGAAATCGTCTCGATGCGATTGTACCGTTCAAGGCGCTATCACAAAAAACAGTCAGCCTGGTTGTCGATAAGTTTATGGCACAGCTTGAGGCGCAATTAACCGAGAAGAATGTAACCATACAGTTGACAGATAAAGCCCGCGATCATCTGGCTGCCGAAGGATATGATCCTGCGATGGGCGCGCGCCCATTGGGACGCGTGATCCAAGAACAAATTAAAAAACCATTGGCGGAAGAATTACTGTTCGGCAAATTGGTCAATGGCGGCGTTGTGAAAATTGATTTTAAAAAGGATGAACTTAGCTTTAAGTTTGAACCAGAAAAAGCAAAGCCAAAACCTAAAGCCAAAAAACCCAGTGATAAAGAAACGGTGAAGTAATTTAACGTTCTATAAGAACTTTCAGATACTGATGTAAATTTGCAGTAGAGGTTGTTCTGACACAAATTTCTTTTTTGCCAGCTATATCTGCTTCATTACGCGTTCCTGAATAACCAAACGTACCGATAAACTTAGTTGACCATCCCGAAACTGTAATTTCTGGATTGTCCTTTCCTCCAACTTCGGTACCCAAACGAGCATTAATTTTTTGACAAACTTCTTTATCAATAAAATTCGATATCACATAAAGTTCACTTGATGTGGCATTATCATTTGTTTCACCAACTAAGTTTATGTTCATAAGGCCACTAAAAGCATAAAAGCCTGCATTAACTTCTGATTCGTCAAAGGAGTTACGAGGTGGGCTCGTGAAATTAAGTCCTCCGCCTGCAGTGTCAAATACATGACACGATCTGTCAGTAGGGCTATTCGGGTTCGTGTAGCCACTAATTATACTATTTTCAAAACTTATCTCTGTATCGCTACAGCCACGCAATCTTAAACGTTTTACGGCCTGCTTCACTTCATTCCCATAGGCGATGATTTGATTGGCATAGGCATCTGCCTCTGCATCGGTGACAAACCCAGAGCTATTACGGCTGGTATTGCTAAACACAAAGCTAAGCGCCGCAAAAAGCGCAACCGCTACCAAGATAATCATGATGGCGTTACCGTTTTGAGACTGATTAAGGTTTGGCTTAGGCATCAATTTCAAACACCGCATCAATTTCAACACAAAAACCCGCCGGTAAAGACGGCGCCCCAACGGCGAAGCGGGCGTGTTTGCCGCGTTCTTCACCCAAAGCGCTAACCATCAAATCACTGGCGGCATTAATCACAAGTGACATATCGGTGAAATCAGAGTGACAATTTACAAAGCCGCCCAATTTAACGCATCTTTTTACACGGCTCCAATCACCGTCAACGGCGTCACTGACTTGCCGTAAGATATTCAGGCCACATTGTGTTGCCGCATCGCTAGCTGTTTCCATATCGACATCGCCGCCAACTTTTCCTGTAAACGGTTGGTCAAATTTTCCAGTCCCATTAATCGGCACTTGGCCGGCGATAAAAACCATATTGCCGCTCGTGACGTACGGCACATAATTGAACAATGGCGGCGCACTTGTCGGCAAGCTCAAGCCCTGCTCTTTTAAATTGGTAATGACATCATTAGTAGTCGGGGGCATTTAGCTATCTCCTCTTGATTTCTCTTCCTTTTTACGCCATTTCTATAGGGTATTTAAGAACTTTATGGGTGAATCATGGGATTATTCAGTTTTTTAGGTGTTCTGTCACCTGTTCACATGACGGCTGTGAAGATAGTAACGCGTACAAAATTTATTGGCAAAGACAGTTTTGGCAATAAATATTACACGGC
>JALZUF010000055.1 GCA_023301785.1 Alphaproteobacteria bacterium
GATAAAGTGACCGCGAAGAAGACAGTGATGTCACTTGGGCTTCCTGTTGTTCCAGGGTCACCCGGCGCGGTTGAAAGCGTTGAGCAAGGTTTAGAAATTTGTGAAGATGCAGGCTTCCCTGTGATCATCAAAGCCGCCAGCGGTGGTGGTGGTAAAGGGATGCAGGTTGTACGCGATGCAGAAAGCTTTGAAGAAGCCTTCACCACGGCGCGCCGTGAGGCCGAAGCCAATTTCGGGGATTCAACAGTTTATATTGAGAAATATTTAGAAAAACCACGCCACATCGAAATTCAAGTTTTTGGTGACAAACATGGAAACGGTATCCATTTAGGGGAGCGCGATTGTTCTATTCAACGCCGCCACCAAAAGTTGGTTGAGGAAGCGCCTTCGCCGACACTTACAGAAAAAGAACGTGATTATATTGGATCATTATCTGCAGACGTTATCCAAAAAATGGGTTATGTCGGCGCGGGTACGATTGAATATTTATACGAAAATGGTGAGTTTTATTTCATGGAAATGAACACACGTATCCAAGTTGAGCATCCCGTAACAGAAATGATTACAGGGATTGATTTGATTGCGGAACAAATTCGTATTGCCTATGGCGAGCCGCTTCGTATTAAAAAAGATGGTTTTAAATTACGTGGTCATGCGATTGAAATTCGTATCAACGCCGAAGACCCAGACACATTTATTCCATCACCCGGTAAGATCAAACAGTTCCATGCCCCTGGTGGTTTAGGCGTGCGTTTTGATAGTGCAATTTATGGTGGATACAGCATTCCACCCTATTACGATTCAATGATTGGCAAATTGATTGTGCATGGCCGTGACCGTGACCAAGCAATCCGCCGTCTGCGTCGTGCCATTGTTGAAACGGTTATTGATGGTGTGAAAACAACGCTGCCGCTGCATGATTGGATCACAAATCAGCCTGCTTTCATTAGTGGTGAATATGGCATCCATTGGTTAGAAAACGAGCTGGCGAAAAAATTAGAAGCCAAAGACAGCTAGTCTGATATCATTTAGGTCTATGTTTACAAAACAAGACATCACACCTGAGGTTATTTTAAATGCTTACGCACAAGGGATTTTCCCCATGGCGGAAAGTAAGGATGCGGATAGTGTTGATTTCTATCGCCCCAGTCAACGGGGTCAGCTTTCTATTCATGACCTTCATATTCCCAAGAAGCTCTTGAAGCGGGTGAAACAAGCGCCTTATCAGATCAAAATTAATACTGACTTTATTGGTGTAATTGATGGATGTGCGGGGGACTACGAAGGACGTGACAGCACGTGGATCAATGACATCATTCGTGATGTGTTTATTGAGCTACACACGCTTGGTCATGCCCATTGTGTTGAAGCATGGGATGGCAAGACGCTTGTGGGCGGGCTTTATGGCCTTGCCATTGGTGGTGTATTTTGCGGAGAGAGTATGTTCTCAACAGCGGATGATGCCAGCAAGATTGCATTAGTGCATTTATGTGCGCGGTTAAAGCATGGCGGTTTCACGATATTAGACACGCAATTTACCAACCCCCATTTAGAGCAATTTGGAATTTATGAGATTCCGCAGGAAGAGTATGAAGCGCTCATACAAACCGAAATGCAAAAACCCGCCGATTATATATTGGCGGGCTTAAGTGAAAATGATTTACTCCAAAAATATTTAACCAAAGTTTAAAGGCAGTTGCACTCTAATTTGGTTATCGTTAGCCACTTCATCGTTTGCGCCCGTTTTATTTCTGTATAAATCTTCGTCTGCTTTCTTTAAGTTCGCTTCGACTGATTTTTCTACATCTTCATTCAACGTTGTATCTAACATTTGAACACCAACGCTTGTACCAATCGGCCATTTTTGACCAGAATGCTCAAACTCAAGAGTTGCAAACATTTTCTTAATCTTAGCGGCAACAAATTCAGCAGCAACTTCGTCAGTTTGTTCCAGTGTAATGATAAATTCATCCCCACCAGGTCTAAAAATTCTATCTGTTTGTCTAGGCAAAAGCTCTTGTAATTTTTCAGTTACAAATCGCAAAGCTTCATCCCCGACATCATGTCCAAGCGTATCATTAATTTTTTTAAATTTATTAAGATCCAAAGCAATAATTGCGACTTGGTCTGCGTTATTATTTGGAACGACTTCACTTCCGATTAACCTCTTAACACTGTCATGTAAATGAGTGATATGCTCACGGCAGGCACGGCGATTTCCCAAACCTGTTAATTCATCATCCAACGCCCATTTGGACATATAATCTTCAAAGTTTGAGTGTGCTTGGTTGAATTTAAAAACAAGTTGAGGATTTTTTATGAGAAGAATATTTTTAAAACGCGTGAAAGCGTCAGACTCTGCTTGTGTTGCTTCATTACGCAACATCACATAACGTCTATAATCCATAGATGTTAGGTCGTCAGGGTTTCTCACAGCGCGCTTAAAGATTCCGCATAATTCTTCTTTTACTGTAACTACAGGTGTCATTATTCCATCCTTAAAAAAGAGGAAATTACACTTTGATTTAAATTATGTCAATAAAATATTCGTAAGCAATTGAAATAGAACAATATTTCAATTATTCAGGTGTCGTAACAGAAGGCGTTTCAGACGATATTGCCGTATCATCGGATGTCGTTTCATCAGAAATGATCTGGTCTAAATCTTTTATTTCTTCAGATTTAGATTCTTCCG
>JALZUF010000056.1 GCA_023301785.1 Alphaproteobacteria bacterium
AAAATGATGGTGGCAGATATGACGAGCGGCGGCGATATTCGTGGCTGTGCCAGCTTTCATGAAGATGAAATCAAAAAATTAAAAGCCAAGCCGAGCCTGTTTGAAGCGTTAGGAAAGGGCTATATCGCCTTTACTGTTGACCAAGGCGGCGAGACAGATCGTTACCAAGGTATTGTGGAGCTTAAAGAAGAGGGGCTTGTTGAATCTGTTCAACATTACTTCACGCAGAGCGAGCAAATTCAAACAGGTGTAAAGATCACCGTTGATAAGCAAAACGGTCATTGGCACTCCGCAGGCTTAATGCTGCAACATATGCCACAAGATGGCGGCACAAAGGCAGAAAATGTTATTGATCTAAATGATGAGGATTGGCGCCGCGCTAGTGTCTTGTTGGATACTTGTACAAATGATGAGTTATTGGCACCGAACCTTAATTCGCATGATATTCTGGTGCGCTTGTTCCATGAGGAAGGCGTGCGCGTGTTTGAGCCGATTCCATTAACGCATAAATGCCGCTGTTCTGATAACAAAGTTTCAAACGTTTTCGCCATGATGACCGAAGAAGAACGCGAAGAAATGACCGTTGATGGTAAAATCATTTTAACGTGCGAATTCTGTAGCAAAGATTACGAGATTGATCCCGAAACAGTTGCTAAGCAAGCGTTAGACAATAAGGATGATTAAAAGAAATCTAACCGTTTTGCTCCTCAGTATGTTGTGCCTTGTTGGTTGCACGCATAATGCAAAGCCCCTTGGGAAACCGTTACCCAATCTGACATATGAGAATTTAAACCCGTACCTTGTTAGTGGTGGTCGTGTTCGCATTCAACAATCATTTCAGCCTGATCTAGAGACAAAAAAATATGCAGCCCGTTTTCCGATTGCGCCCGATGCGCTGATTAACCGGTACGCCAACAGACGCTTTGTGACATCACCGCAATACCCCGAAAAATTAGTTTTTGATATTAAGCAGGCCAAAATCAGTAAGGTGTCCGACGAGGATAATCTGGTAGGCTTTTTATCAGGCTCGTCTTACGATTTTTATAAAATGAATATCTCTATTGCGATGACACCTGTCCGTGCCGATGGACAGCGCGCCGCGCCCTTTACGATCAAATTCACAAAAGACATCCACGTCCCTCAAAATGCCAGCGTTGCTGAGCGTGAGGTGATGCAGTTTGAGGTATTAGAGAAAATGATGCTTCAAATCGACAGTGTTGTAACCGATATGGTGCAAAATAAGATGACCCCTGAATATTTTTAATTGACATAACATTTAGAATTTGCTAGTTTCTTGCTCATGGAAACGCTAAAGCCCCAATCTAAATCGACATTATTAAGCCGTGTGAGGGGCCTTGTTCTGCCCGTTATTATCACTTTGAGCGGCTGTTCTACACTCGATGTTGAGCATTCGATAAATGATACTTATATAGATGATTTGCCGCCAGCCACACCAAGTTGTACGCAAGATGAAATGCGCACAGAATATGGTGATATGTTCGAATTCCTTTTTAATCAGGAATCTACCGTGGGATTAGGGGATACAGATCACGATTATAGATATAGGTTGTCAAAGAAACTAAACGAAGAATATTGCGGTATTGTTGCCGCAAATGAAGTCAAAGATGTTTTTTTAGAAGAGGAAGCGCATAGACAATATATGATTGACGCTTTTATGAATGGAAAAATCAGTGAAAATACGCTTAAGGAAATCCTAGTTGTTGTTTTTGAAGGGTATTGTCATGAGACGTCAAGAACAGCAGTAGTAAAAGCCAGTGCCGATGCTGCCTTTTACGCAAAGGCAAAAGCAGATGGTGTTAATATTCATTTCATTGACCCTCCTGATAGAGAATCAGAAAAAGCGATAGCCTTAAGGCAAGAGTTTGTCCTTATGGGTGGATACAAACTTATGGCCATGGGATGTGATATATATAATTATGATGTCCAAGATAAACTGCTGACCACAAAGCAAATCCTGAAACTTTATGATTATGAAGAAGAAAATGATCGCCTGAGAGACATGGATGATGCTGACCTAATGGAAGCTTATAAAGAACATAAACAAGAGGGGGAGAATGCGCTAATTGTTTACGGTAACGCCCACTTTGACAGCCTTGAAGATTTTTCTACCGTAGCAGTATCCGCTGGTTTTTATTATAGCCGATCACATTTTAATTTGGTTACATCATATGATGCAGTTCCTACTGATTATGCTATTGCCCCCAAATTTTTAGGGTTTGACCATGAATTCTCTATCACAAGTGAAGGTAGTAGGCGCGGCTATAAGCCAGTTGAGCCATCTATGCGCTGATTAATTTAATAAAGCAAAATTAGAATACTTAAAATAATAAATCCCATTCCGATATATTCGTTGATACGAATTTTTTCTTTGAAAATAAGAAGCGATATTAAAATCGTAAAAACCATTTCGATCTGACCAACGGTCTTAACATAGGCGGCGGTCACCAATGTAAAGGCAGTAAACCAACAGGCAGAGCCAAGCACACTGGTGAAGCCTACCAATCCCGCCTTTTTATACTCCGTAAACATTTTTGGCCATTGCTCTTTTTCTTTGAGTGCGAGGTACACGCCCAAGGCAAACGTTTGAATGGCAATGGTAACAACCAACGTCATGGCCGCCTGAGTGATCAGGCTGTCGCTTTCTAAGGAGATAGAGGCTTGGCGTAACTGTAATGTTGAAATGGCAAAGCAAGCACCAACCCCTAAACCAATCAGCGCATTTTTATGCGTTATGTCTGTGATAAGGGAGGTGAAGCTTAGCTTATGCTTGCCTAATGAAATGATGATGATACCAACGAGGCCCGTTATGATGGCAATAAATCCCATGTAACTTATAGGTTCGATAAATAACAGCGTGCCAAATAAAGCAATTTGAATGGCTTCTGTTTTTGCGTAGGTTGTACCAACCATGAAATTTTTAAACGAAAATAAATAGACCAACAATGATGTGCCTATGATTTGGAAGGCGCCACCAATCGTACAGTTTAACCAAAAGGACAGGCCTGCTTTAGGAATGTCGATCTCTAAATAATAAAGTAAAAATCCAAAATATAAAATTGCCCATGGCAGACCGTAGAAAAATCGAGCAAAACAAACGGCGTTTGTACTGAGGTTTAATTTGAGATTCTTTTGAGTGGCAGTGCGAATGGCTTGAAAGAAAGCGGCACCGATTGTGATTAAAACCCAAATTTCCATGCGTTATAAAACTTTAATTCTTCCAAAATGCCGGAATGAATAGAACAAGGACAGTGAACAGTTCTAAACGTCCCAACAACATTCCTACACACATCAACCATTTGGCTGAATCGGGAAGAGGTTCGAAATTGCCTGATGGGCCAATAATGTCCCCCAAGCCAGGGCCAACGTTTGAAATTGAGGTGACTGCGCCTGACATAGCGGTCATGAAATCTAATCCTACAAAAGATAACGCAATCGCCAAAAAGGTGAAGGACAAGGCATAAACAAAAAAGAAGCTCATCACAGAGGAGGAGACGCCTTTGGGAATAGGGCTGTGATTATAATAGGGTGTGAAAACGCCATGCGGGTGAATAAGTTGTTTTAACTGCGCCACAGTCACAGAGTAAATCACCTGAAAGCGGAAAACCTTAATCCCACAAGTCGTTGATCCCGCACAACCGCCGATTACCATCAGGAAGAAAATCAAGATAACCGCAAAACCACCCCATGCATTGTAATCGCCATTGGCGTATCCCGTTCCCGTGATAACAGAGACAACATTAAAGCTGGCGCGTCGCAATGCTTCCAGAAGAGGAGCGTCATTTTGTATCGTCAGGTAAATCACCATAAATGTGATCGCCAATGCGACAATAGTTAAAAACGTTTGGACTTGTGAGTCGTTGAGAAGCGCACGCCAGTTACCGCGTAACGCCTTCACATAGAGGATAAACGGCAAACCGCCAAGCAACATAAAGACAATGGCGGTTATTTCTGCCCATGGCGCATCGTAATGCCCGAAAGAAGTGTCGTATGTAGAGAAGCCACCCGTTGCGATCGTGGTCATCGCGTGCGCCCATGCGTTGAATGATCCCATACCAGAAAATTGATAACAAATCATACAGGCAACGGTTAATCCCAAATAGATAATACCAATAGAGGCCGCAAGTTGTGTGGCGCGGGGCAGGGCTTTTTCACTTTCCGAGCTTTCTGTTTGGAATAACTGCATTCCCCCAACCTTCAAGAAGGGAAGAACAGACAAAGCCATTACGATAATACCAATACCACCAAGCCATTGTAGAATAGCGCGCCATAGAAGGAGCCCAGGTGGGGCTTCCTGTAAATTCGACATCACAGTAGAGCCAGTTGTTGTAATGCCTGAAACGGCTTCAAACAGCGAATCTGTAAGGCTCATTTGTAAACCAGAGAGGGCAAAGGGCGCGGCGGCGGCAACTGCCAATGTTGTCCAGCTTATGGTTGTTAGTAAAAACGTCTGACGCATCGACATACTAAAACGGTCTGATGAGTTGGTTAAAACCATGGCACCGCCGATAAAGCCAGTAAAGACCATGCAGAGGAAGAATACTTTCCAGTCAGGGTTGCCCAATGCCAAATCGACAAAGACAGGCAGTAGCATACTGGTTGCCAATGTGCAGAGTAATATACCAGTGACAAATAAAATTGGGCGTAGATCCATGTGACCATTCTATGCTGATGTTCGTCATGTGTGAAATAGAAATTTAATTATTTAAGCTATTAGTAGGCGCTATTGCTTTAACCATACCAGAAAGCATGGCGTAAAATTCTGTTACAGCCTGTTCATCAATGTTATTTTCATCTTTGGGGACTATTTCTGATGAAAAGCAAGCTGCACCGACAAATGATCTCTGACAGAAGGCTCGTAAGGTTACATCGCTTTGAGAAATAACTAATCCGTTTTTACTGCCACTGGCAACGACTTGTTTACCATTCCCTATGATATCAGCACCATATTCAAGCATTTCCTCAATCATAGTCTTACCGATGTTTCTATGATGATTGTCATTCGCTATCATGATATGCGATTGGGTTGCGACAGGTGTTTGATTTAAAGGTGTACCATCTAACTCTGCAGTTTCTTGTCTGAATGCAGTATCTTTAATGGTGTAGGTTTCATGCATATCACAAAAGGCAACGACATTGTCATTACGTGCTTTGAGATCATTTATAACATCTTGAACGAATGCGGCCTCTTCTGTTTCTGGGGCGGCATCACCAAAATCTCTATTGATGTCAATGGCGTTCGAGTTTCGGCGCGTATCATGCTCATAACCCCATAGATTTATGTAAGGAATAGCAACAACATTGAATGTATCGAATAGGTCAGGTAACGTGTTTTGACATTCAAACAAACGAATGAGCGCTTCGCCTCCATTTATTTCGTGGCCGTGGTTTAGGGCGGATAAAAAGATGGTCGGCTTGTTTACATTGAATTTGGTGCTTACCGAAAATAGTGGATAGCGGTTAGGATCAATTGTTAAGGCACCATGCTGCGTTATGTCGTATAAGCTTGAAGGCAGCGCTGTTATTCTGTCTATAATACCTGAATAATCTCGTACTTGTGGATATTGTTGCGCCATTTTTCTTTAGGGTTAATCATTTGGCGATATAAACATACATGCAATATTATGTCAATTAATTAGTGTTGTGACAAACAAAAAAGGCCGGAAACTAATCCGGCCTTTTGAATTATTGTAGAAGGTTAGGAATTACTGAAACGTAATTTCTGTTCTTCTGTTTGCTGGCTCACGAACACCATCGGCTGTTTCAACCATCAGTTCGCTTTCACCGCGGTGATTAACGCTCAGTAAGCTTGCATCAACACCACGTTGTGTCATTGCATCACGAACAACGTTTGCACGCTTCATAGATAGCTTCTGGTTGTAAGCACGAGAACCTGATGTATCTGTGTGACCAACAAGGTCAATAGAGACAAGCTGACGTGTTTTCGCTTCTTCTGCCGCTGCATCAAGAATGCTGTTTGCACCAGCGTTCAGGCTACTTTGGTCAAAGTCAAAGAATACGATGTACTTAGCATTTTCGATTTTCATCGGTTGCGCTGGGTCAACATCAAAAGGTTGTTCTGCAACAGGCTCTGGCATTGGAGCAGGAGCGGCAGGCATTGCTGCTTCTAACTGACCAAGGGCATCCATGAACTGTGATTTACAAGCAGAGATTTGATTTGGTTGGAAGTTTTCTTCTTGCTCTTCAATCCAGCAATCAAAACGTGT
>JALZUF010000057.1 GCA_023301785.1 Alphaproteobacteria bacterium
AATCGCATCGCGCCACCATTGAAGGCGAATTAAACCAATCGTTGTCTCGCTCACAACTTCACGTGTTTTGGCAATCTCATAATTAAAAGCAAACAGCACCCATAAGGCTTCACGTTTCTCAGCATCAGCAAACAGGCTCAATATAAACCGGTCAGGGTCGTGACGACGTACGATGTTCATACAATTATTAGAGTTCAGATTTTGGGACATGTTGTTTGTCTTATTCTATTTCCCTTTATTAGGGAACAAAAATATGCGAAAAACGTTATTAAGATATATTCACATTATTTAGATGAAAGAGATACAACATGACTTTTACACTCCCTGAGCTTCCATATGCCTATGACGCGCTTGATCCTTACATGTCTTCAGAAACGCTAGAGTTTCACCATGATAAACATCACCAAGCCTATATCACAAAAGGTAACGAGCTTATCCAAGGCACAGGCCTTGAAGGCGCAAGTTTAGAAGAAGCCATGATCTCAGCCTTTAAAGATGAAAAGCGCGGCGGTCTATTCAATCAACTTGGCCAACATTACAATCACATGCATTTTTGGAACTGGATGAAGCCAAATGGCGGCGGCACAAAAATGGATGGTGCTTTAGAAAAGAAAATCACTGAAGACCTTGGCGGCTATGATGGCTTCAAGAAACAATTCTGCGAAAAAGGTGCTGGTCAATTCGGATCAGGCTGGGTCTGGCTTGCGATGGATGATGCCTCTGGCAAACTCGAAGTCTTAAACACACCAAATGGTGAAAACCCATTGGTTTATGGTCGCACACCGTTATTGGGTTGTGATGTGTGGGAACACTCCTACTACATTGACTACCGCAACGCGCGCCCTAAATACTTGGAAGCTTTCGTTGATAACCTCATCAACTGGGATTATGTAGGCGAGCTATTTGAAAAAGGCCCGCAAGCGTTAAAGATTGCCGCTTAAATAAAGCGAGCCAACATACAAACACCTAAGAAAGTCGCTCCTGAGCGGCTTTTTTTATGGAATTATGCGTTGAATACGTTATAAGACTTCTATGACAAATAAAAGTAGTCCAGAAAAACTAATCTTTTTCACAGACACCCATAATAATAACATTGATACCCCACCTTTGTTTCCAAGTGGGTTTTCGATGATGGGGACAAAGGCGCCATTGATGCTGCGCGCTTTATTTGGATATGGTCACCGCGAAGGGATCTCTCTTTATATTAATGGCGGTGACGATGAAACCTATTGTGCTGATCCCCTTGAACATGAGGCGCGTGCCGATGAGATGACTGCTATCATGGATACGTGCGGCGGTGATGTCATTCGCCTTTTTGGTAATCACGCTATTGAAAGCCGTTTCGCACAATTTGCGAGCAACGGTTTTAATCGTGCTGCGGCAAAACACGGCTTTAATGTACATGTAACACAACCCGAAATAAGACACGTAAATGGTTACATGTACTTTCATCATCCTGAAGATATGTACAAAGGCATTTCACAAAAACCTATTTCAGATTCAGGAATTATCGGCGTCACACATTTTCCCGTAGATGCGATGGATCAAGGATACCCGAAGGCATACCCCGATGCATCGCAAAGCGGTTACAGCTATATTGAAACACGTGAAAAAGGACTGGCAGGCTACATTGCGGATATGCAATCCCATGCAGCGGAAGAAGGTGCGCCAAGAAGTTATCTTGCAACCGCTAATAATTTATTTTTACATGGACATACGCATAGCTTTAAAATGACTCCTGATGGAAATTTTTTAAGCGTTACTATTCCTGCGTTAACCAGAGAGGATGAACTAAGATCAGGCGAGCCGTGCGGTACTTTTGTCGAGATAGAAAAATCTAAAACAGGCTACCTATTACTTGGTTTCAAACAAGTTGTACTAAATGAAAACAATCCTGAAAAATCGGAGGTCATTGATATTGAACCTGACGACCTGCATCGACATTACAAACGCAGAACACCTATAAAATCGGCTGCGCCCGCCGTTCATTAAATAAATTTGGAAATCATATCAATAACTACCTACTCGTAGCCATCATGACTCCAACAACCACAGGCTCTATAAAATAGCTATCATATTGCTCCATGATATCGTCAAAAAATAGTTTTCTTAAACCTGCGTCTTGAATATTTAATTTATCTGCTAAGATTTTATGACCTTCAAAATCTTTGTTCTTAATGGACACCCTGAAACGATCAAAATTTTCTTCTAAATAACCGCGTATAATTTGAGAGGCGTCACTATAACTAAAGCCGTTAATTGTTTTCAATTTTGCTGTTGATTGCCCAACATACAGAGCGGAAAACTTATTCATCATAGATTCTGTTATCAAATCTACATTCTTAAACATCATTGTGTAATCATGCTGAAGTTGTTTCTGGGCAGACGATACGTCCGAAACGTCCGCGCTAAATAACAGTTCAGAAAGGTGATCCCCCTCACCTTTTTTTATATCAGTTTTTAAATCTTCATAATGCGTAACAACATAATTTTTAATTTTGTTGCGCCGTGCATTATAGATTGAATTACTAATCGTGTTCGTCACAATCGCAGAGGG
>JALZUF010000058.1 GCA_023301785.1 Alphaproteobacteria bacterium
GGCATCATTGAACCCGCCAACGACGCGAACGACCCCGCCATGTGGCTCCACCCCATGGTGGTCACAAGGAAAAAGGACCCCGGCAAGTGCAGGATAACGGTCGACTTGAGGGCGATCAACAAGGCGACATTGAGGCCAATATACCCCGCACCGTCACCATGGCAAGTCGTGTCAACCATCAACCCGGCGGCCAGGTACTACACCGTCCTTGATGGCCTGAAGGGATACCACCAGGTGGCACTCGACGAGGCGAGCCGCCGCCTCCTCACCTTCGTCACACCAAGAGGCCGAATGCGGTACAAAAGATTGCCAATGGGATGGCACGGGGCCGGGGATTTGTACCACGAACGCCTCACAGACGCCCTAGCAGAGGTGCCCACAGCGATACACGCCAGGGTAGTCGAGGACATCCTGATATACACCCCAGAGGGGGGTCGGGCACATGAGGCAGCCGTCCGGCAGGTACTCCAGGCCTGCAGAAACAACCAGATCGCGATCAACGCGTCCAAGGTCCAGTACGGACGCCGAGAGGCCAAGTTTGCCGGCTTCTGCCTGAAGGAAGGCACGTACACCATAGACCCAGAGCTATCAGCAGCACTACGGGACTTCCCGAGGCCCACCAACAGGACAACCCTCAGGTCCTTCCTGGGCCTGGCCCAACAAGTCGGCTACTTCACAGACACAATCACCACACTGACGGAGCCCCTAAGAAGCCTCAACACCAACACCACACCATGGCTGTGGCAGGACCACCACGAGGAGGCATTCCTGGCGGCACGGCGAGCCCTGTCGTCAACCCCATGCCTCACACCGTTCAACCCAACTCTACAGACGGAGCTCCTCACCGACGCCGCAAAGTCAGGACTGGGATTTCTGCTGCGCCAGAGGGGAGACGACGGCATTTGGAGACCAGTCCAGTATGGGTCCAGATCGCTCGCGGGACACGAAGCAAACTGGGGCGGGGCCGCAGAACTCGAGGCACTGGCAGTGGCATGGGCGGCACACAAGGCGTCCTTCTTCCTGGACGGCCTCCGCCACTTCACCATCCTGACAGACTCGAGCCCCCTAGTAGCAATCCTGAACGACAAGCGCCTGGACCAAGTCAAGAACGACAGACTGTTGAAGCTGAAGACAGCCATGGCCCGCTTCAACTTCACAGTCAAGCACCAAGCGGGCGAGCGCCACCTGATCGCCGACGCCCTGTCGAGAGCACCAACGGCGGGACCGTCTGCCCCAGACCTGGTACTACCGGACGAAGAAGACACAGACAGGACCTTCATAGTCGCCGCGGCCATCGCCACGGCCACCGACACCGACCCAACCGGGGTCGACCTAGTCCTCCGGCCAGTACTGAGGGCAGCAGCAAGCGACACGGCCTACCAGTCTCTAGTGGCCCAAATCAGGGCAGGGTGGCCGCAGAGGGCGACACACCTACCGGAGGCACTGCAGCAATACTGGCGGCACAGAGCGGACCTGTGCGAACACGACGGCCTAGTGCTCAATGGCCCAAGGATCCTCATCCCCACGGCATCAAGACCCCAAGCCCTCACACAACTACACGCCGCACACCAAGGGGTCACCAAAACCCTGGACAGGGCCAGGCGCACAGTCTGGTGGCCAACCATACAGAACGACATCCAGCAGACGGTGGCCAAGTGCACCACGTGCCGGGAGGTCCTCCCATCACTGGCACACCAGCCCCTGCTACATGGGCCGCGGGCCACCAGACCATTCCAGGTCATCCACGCGGACATCGGCTACCACGGGGGAAACCAGTTCCTCATCCTCACAGATGAATACAGCGGCTGGCCGGACGTGTATGGCCTGGCCAAGGACGCGTCGGCACACGCAGTCATCGGCGCCCTCCGGAAGCAGTTCATGGCCCACACGGTACCGGATGCCCTGCACCCGGACAACGGCCCACAGTTCGCCGCGGCGGAGACCAGGACATTCCTGGCACACTGGCAGGTACGCTTCGAGTCAAGCGCACCCCATCTCCCAAGGACCAACGGCAGGGCCGAGGCCGCTGTAAAGGCCATCAAGAAAATCCTGCGCGGCGCCACGCCCCCAGGGGGCAGGGAGCCAGACCCCGACCAAGTCACGGAGGGCATCATCGCCTTCCGCAACACACCAAGATTCGGGGGGAGAAGCCCGGCAGAATGGGTGTACGGCAGGAGCATTAAGGACAGGCTGCCCACGCACCACACCGCCTTCGACGCCAAATGGCAACGCGACTGGCAAGCCCTAGATGACAGAGAGGCCACCACGAAGGCGGCCGCAGACGCCAGGTACGATGCAGTCAGCAGGACACATGAGCCGCTGTCGCCGGGCAGGGAAGTGTGGGTCCAGGACCACACAACGCAGCGTTGGACCATCGCGGCCGTCGTCGTAGAACAAGAAGCCCACGACATCTACAAGGTCCGGCAACCCAGCGGCAGGGTGCTACGGCGCAACAGAGTCCACCTCCGGCCGAGAGAGGAGACCACGCCACCAGGGACAAATGCCAAGAGCCCGCCACCCGCGGCAACCAACCCACCAATGCCCCGCCAACAACCACCCGCCACCCAGCCGACCACACAACCCCAACGACCACGGCGGACACCCAGGCTACCAGCACGCTACAGGGAGTAGCTCAGGCGACCCGGGCTCACCCCTTCAAAGGCCAGCGCCACCCAAAAGACACTACTACGGCCAAGAAAAGCCAGAAGAACTAGCCGGCAGGAAGGATGCAGTTCTAGTTTAGCGGCAATTCCAACCGTGAGACCTTTCCTATTTTAACCCCGTAACCTCTCTTGATTTTAACCTCGTAACGTTAATTTTGCTTTAATTCCGTGTGACATTGCTCTTTCTACTTCTTAACTCGAAAGCCTCTAGTATCACCTCCACGGACACTTTTGTGAAGGTATGATTGATATCGAGGTTGCGCGACCCGCAATGCATTATTCCGGGCGCGCCTTTTTATTCTGTTTTATGTTGTGTTTAAAAAGAATAAACTTTCTCTTCACTTGAAATTGGATTCTCGTACATGATACAGCTCCAGGACGGG
>JALZUF010000059.1 GCA_023301785.1 Alphaproteobacteria bacterium
ACATCATCACTGATTTGGTGTTGGCAGTTTTCTTGCCAGAGAGGATACCATTCCTCGTAATCGTGCTTGGAAATACTTTTTATTTTCATAATTATTGACTTTTGTTTTGTTTCGACTATGTTAAGCCGAAATTGAATAGGAATAAAATAAAATGTTACCAGAATTTTTTCATATTGAAGCAGGAAACACATTAGCTATTTGGGATCGAGCCGTACAAGGTGTGAAGAATCGTTCAGAAGCTCGTGATTGTAAAAATAGAATATCCAGCGAGTTGATGTGTGCTGAACGTATTGGAAAATTTGAAGCCGAACGGACAATCACATTTTCCTTTTATAAACAGCAGGAAAGTTGTGAGCGGTTCACACAGGATTTAGACAGATTATTTCAAATCGCGCCAGTTGTTGCTATGAAGCACACAACAGAAATGCTTCATAATTATCGTGGTGTTTATGGTGAAGCATTAAATAATTTATTGGAACAAACTTATGTGAAGGCAATAGGTTTCTTATCTGACAATCCTGCTTCGGAGAAATCTCACCCTAGTGAATTAAAAGCACGTTTAGGGTTGTGGGGCGCACTGCACAACACTTCTGCAGGTGGTTTCATTCAAGATGATACGGAAGTGTTTGTTTCTGATTTAGGACATTTGCAACGTGCAAAAGGCAATGGTGCCGCATTAAGAATTGTTAATGACTTATCTGCTACGCCTGTCCGCGCGACAATCTCTGCGTCGATTGCTGCTGTAGCTTATAATACAGCAGATGCTAATGCTAAGCCTGCTTTAAAAAGATAGCATTATTTGCTGGTTGCGCGGTTTGGACGGTCTAGTGGATCAAAGCCATAATGCTGTAACCAACGTACGTCACTTTCAAAGAAAGTTCTGAGGTCAGGGATGCCGTATTTAAGCATCGCGATACGCTCCACACCCATACCAAATGCAAAGCCTTGATATTCATCAGGATCAAAGCCACAATTTTTAATGACGTTCGGGTGCACCATACCGCAACCTAAAATTTCAAGCCAGCTGTCGCCTGCGCCAATTTTAAGGCCACCGTCTTTGCGAGAGCAACCAATATCCATTTCCGCGGATGGTTCAGTAAAAGGGAAGTAACTTGGGCGGAATTGAACAGGAAGGTCATCCACTTCGAAATACGCACGGACGAAATCCATTAGGCACCCTTTGAGGTGGCCCATATGTACGTTTTTATCGATATAAAGGCCTTCACATTGGTGGAACATCGGCGTGTGTGTAATGTCGTAATCACTTCTGTAGGTGCGTCCCATCACGACAATTTTGATCGGTAGTCCTTGTTCTTGCATAGCGCGAATTTGTACGGTCGATGTGTGCGTACGGAGTAATTTTTTAGCGGCTTCGCCTTGTTCTTCTGGATCATCAGGTAAATAAAATGTGTCGTGCATTTCACGCGCAGGGTGCCCTGGTGGGAAGTTTAACGCGGTGAAGTTATGCCAGTCATCTTCAATGTCTGGGCCTTCGGCCACTTTGAAGCCCATCGACGAAAAGATCGCAGAGAGTTCTTCCATGGTATGGCTGATAGGATGAATTTTACCTTTGCTTTCTGGGCGAATGGGTAAAGACACATCGATTGTTTCTGTTGCAAGACGTTGCTCTAATTCTTGTTTTTTAAGGGCGCGTTCTTGAGAAGCGATAAGCTCTGCTATTTCATCTTTTAGGACGTTAAGTGCGGCGCCTGTTGTTTTACGTTCATCAGGATCCATGCCGCCTAAGGTTTTCATGAGAGCGGTAATCTTCCCTTTTTTTCCTAAAGCTTGCACGCGTGCAGTTTCAAGTGTGGAAAGGTCGTTCGCGGCCTCAACCATCGACGTTAATTCAGTTTTTAAAGCAGTTACATCAGTCATAATATGGTTTTAGCGTTTTCGATGCTTTCAGGCAAGTCCCATTCTTTGGTGAGTATATCAATGAGGTCAATAAAGTTATCAATCACATAGTCTTTCTTATATTTCTCTAAGCGCGCGGGTGATAAAAGGCCACCAGCCATGGAAATGCCTAGGATGTCTAATTGTTTTGCTAATTGGGGTTCTTCGTGGCTGTCACCAATGATGAAGGTGTTTTGCGGCTTAAAGCCGTGCTCATCCATATAACTTGATAAACGTTCTAATTTGTTTGTGCCGCTTGTGATGGCGGCAGGGTCAGTATTGCCTGAAATAGTTTCAAAATAATGACTGATTTTAAAATGCTCAACATCGGTTTCTAATTCCTCTTGGGTGTAGTTACTTAGCACAATGCAATGCATTTGGTGGCTTTGACAAAAATTAAGAACTTCGATTGCGCCTGCCATAAGGCCGCATTGATTTTTTAGGGAATTGTATTTTTCATGAAAAATTTTAGAAACGGCATCTGTATTTTTTAAGTAATTATCAGCATTCACGCCTGCTTTTTCATAGAAGTGGATTAAAGGAAAGGTGAATAGCTCTTGCTCTTGCTCAAGTGACATTGGAGGAATATTAAAGAATTTAAGGCACGCATTCGTGGCTTCATGCGTGGCATAGATATCGTCAAATAATGTGGAGTTCCAGTCGAAGACGGCGAGATGTTTTTTAGTCATGTATTTTTATAAATGAAATTAGTCCAAAAAAATAGCCTCACATTTAACATAGAGGCTATTTTTGAATTCTATTTGTAAAGCTTTAAGCTGCGGCTTTATCGGCCTTATCTAAGGCAGCTTGTACTGTCTTAGCAATCGCTGCAAAAGCGGCTTCATCGCGTGCTGCGATATCGGCTAAGATTTTACGATCTAGCTCAATTCCAGACAATTTAATGCCGTTCATGAAACGTGAGTATGTCATGCCGTGCATACGTGCAGCAGCGTTAATACGTTGGATCCATAAAGCGCGGAAGTTACGTTTCTTTTGTTTACGACCGATGTAAGCATATTGACCTGCTTTTTCAACGGCTTGAACAGCTGTACGGTAACAGTTTTTACGACGTCCGTAATAACCTTTGGCTTTTTTGATTACTTTTGTGTGGCGTGCATGTGAAGGAACACCATGATTAACTCTAGACATTATTTAGCTCCTTTTTTAGCGGCTGCAGCGCGATCTGCTTTAGCGATGTATGGTTCTTTATTTGATACTTTTTTCTTCTTACGGTTGTAAGGCAACCAGTTTGTAAGAATGATTTTAGCATCAGGGTCAGATAAAAGACCTGTACGACGGGCTTTACGCTTCATTGATTTTGGTTTGTTCATCATCATGTGTGATGAGAAAGCTGATCCGGCTTTAACTTTGCCTTTGCTTGTGACTTTAAAGCGCTTTTTAGCAGAGCTTTTTGTTTTCATTTTAGGCATTTCTATCTCCTTGATATTAAAGGGTTTTATATAAATTTAACGTTTTCGAGGCATGCCAATTTAGCCAGAGAACGTTGTATTGAGAGGGTTATAGCGGCAAAAGGCGGCTGAATGCAAGTATTTTGTTGATTATTCTTTGTCAAGACGAGCGAGGGGTTCTGCGTATTGTATTTCCATATCCCACGGAAAGTGCACCCATGTGTCTTGGGTGAATTCAGTGATGTAGGTATCGGTCTGTTTCGCGCCTTTTGGTTTGACGTAGATGCAGGCGTAATGGGCGTTGGGGAGTGTTTTTCGCGCAAGTTCAAAAGTTGAGCCTGTGTCCACTAGGTCATCAATGACGAGCCAGCCTTCACCGTTACCTTCAACAAAGTCTGGCGCTTTAAGCACTTTTGTTTCGCTTTGGTTTTTTACGTCATAACTGGTGATGCAAAATGTTTCGATGGTTAGGATTTCAAGCTCTCGCGCCATGATGCAAGCAGGAACCATACCGCCACGCGTGATTGCGATGATGCCTTTCCATTTACCGCCTTCTAATGGGCCTTTGTCCAAAAGCTTCCACGCCAGCGCACGTGTGTTGCGGTGGATTTCTTCCCACGTGACTGGGAAATTTTTAATGTAGCTTTCAGAAGTTTGCATATTTTTTGTCCTCAAAATAAGTTTTAAAGTACCAGTATTTTTTACCCACTGTTTCGGTGAATTTAAACCAAGCGCGGGTAACAGGGTAGAGCGCTTTTGCAAGCCCTGTGATGTCTTTTTGGCGATCAAAGCGTGTATCACCGATGGAAGATTCTAACGTGCGGTCTTGCGCCGCGACACCTGGGCGGACGGTGTACCAATTACATTTTGTCATCCAACTGCGCCCTAGGATCGCATCAATGGGAAGGGCAATATAATCTAAATGCTGTAACATTTTTTGTGCGCCGCTCAATGTCATGAGTGAGGCGTGGGAGCCGCCGGGCATACCGTTGTGACGGTCAAGGAAATGCGTCTCATTAAGTTTGTAAACATGACGAAATTTTAAAC
>JALZUF010000060.1 GCA_023301785.1 Alphaproteobacteria bacterium
CAGCAAATATTAGAAGACCGCTCGTTCGTTGATAAAACTGTAGAATCATTATTTAAACCAGATTGATGTAGTGGGTATGCTTGCCAGCCTTACCATTAAAAATATTGTCCTGATTGATAAATTAACAATTAATTTTTCTGAAAATCTTTGCGCCCTTACAGGGGAGACTGGTGCGGGGAAATCTATATTATTAGACTCTCTAGGTTTAGCATTAGGTAATCGTTCAGACGCAGGCCTTGTCAAACAAGGCACAGATCAAGCGAGTGTTATTGCAGATTTTGATTTAGACTTAGGCCATTCTGTTTTTCATTATTTAAAACAAAATGATCTTGAGGCAGAAAGTGGAGAGCTTGTCTTGCGCCGTGTTTTGACGAAAGAAGGACGTTCAAAAGCCTATGTGAATGATCAGCCTGTCAGTGTTAGTTTATTGAAAGAACTTGGTGAATATCTCATAGAAATACACGGTCAATTTGATACTCAAAACTTACTCGATCCTTCAAACCACATAAATATGTTAGATGAGTATGGCGGTTTTGATAAAGAATTATTGCTTGTCCGTACAACTTGGGACGCATGGCAAGCTATCCAAACTCAATTGAATGAAATGCGTGAAAACATGGATAAGGCAAGGGAGGATGAAGAGTATTTTAAAAAATCTTTAGAAGATTTAGACGCATTATCTCCAGAAGATAGTGAGGAAGAAAAGCTTGTTTCTTTACGTAGTCGTTTGATGCGTAGAGAACAAATATTAGAAAATCTAAGTGAAGCGGAAGCTTCTATTGGTGAAATAGAAGGGCTATCAAATTCAGTTTGGCGCGCGCTAGACAAACTGGGAGAAGATGGCGATGTGGCCATCAAGGCAATGAATGCGGCAAATGCAGAAATCCAAGAGGTGATATCAGCGTTGCACCAAATTAGCTCCGATATCGAAAATAGTGAGTATTCCTTAAGCGAAATTGATGACCGTTTATTTGCCTTAAAGGCGCAAGCGCGCAAACATGGCTGTCAAATTGATGAGCTTTCTAAAAAAAGAGAAGAAATTGCACAATTATTAAACGCTATTGAAAATCAAGATGGTGATTTATCTGAATTGATTAAAAAAGTTGAAATCACAAAAAAAGAGTATCTGAAACAGGCTCAAGACTTATCAAATAAGCGCAAAAAAATGTCTGAAAAAATGGCAAAGCTTATTATGAAGGAGCTTGTACCCTTAAAGCTAGATAAAGCAAGATTTGAGGTTGTTGTTGAGCCAATGGCAGAAAATAAATTTAATAAAACGGGTATTGATAAGGTTCAGTTTCTGATCGCGACTAATCCTGGATCTGTTGCAGGGCCGTTAAATAAAATCGCATCTGGTGGAGAGTTATCGCGCTTTACTTTAGCGCTTAAAGTGATCTTAGCTGAGACTGGTGTGGCGCATAGTCTTGTTTTTGATGAAGTGGATAGTGGCATCGGTGGCGCAACGGCGGCCGCGGTGGGTGAGCGCCTTGCCAAGCTCGCACAACATAAACAGATACTTGTGGTAACGCATTCCCCGCAAGTGGCGGCGATGGCTCAAAATCATTGGATTGTTTCCAAAACGAGCGGTAAGCAGACGTTAACGAATATAGTTAAGCTACAAAAAGACAACGATAGAACAGAAGAAATTGCCAGAATGTTATCGGGAAGTGAAATTACAAATGAAGCTCGCGCGGCGGCCGTGAAATTATTGGAAGTATCCTTTGAGAATAAAGCCGCTTAGTATGATAAAAGACGAATTAAAATTTGAAGATGTGAAATTAAGACATCGTTACTTAACTGTTGAAATTGGAAAATTTGATAAACAATATTACCAAAACAATGCCTCTGAAATTTCAGATGGAGATTATGATAAGTTACGTATTGAACTTTTAGATATTGAAAATGAATATCCTGATTTGATCACGGAAAATAGCCCTTCTCAAAAAGTAGGCGCGGCGGCCTCTAAAGGCTTTAAGAAAATCAAGCATACTGTACCGATGCTTTCTTTAGGGAATGTGTTCTCAGAAGAAGAGCTAGATGATTTCTTAGGGCGTGTTCGTAAGTTTTTAGGACTGTCAGAAAACGATCTCGTTGAGATTATGGCTGAACCTAAGATTGATGGCTTGTCTTGTTCTATTCGGTATGAGGCAGGTCAGCTTGTTTATGCGGCGACACGGGGGGATGGTTATGAGGGAGAAGACATCACTGAAAATGTGAAAACCATAACAGATATTCCGCACTCTATTCACGATGCCCCAGATATATTTGAAGTGCGTGGCGAAGTATACATGGCGCGTAGCGATTTTATTGAACTTAATTTAAATCAAGAAAAATTAGGGAAGCCTGTCTTTGCAAATCCACGAAATGCGGCAGCAGGAAGTTTAAGGCAGCTTGATACTAAGATTACAGCATCTAGACAGTTAAAGTTTTTCGGATATGCGTTAGGTGAGACAAGCCATGACATTGCAGAGACTCAATACGGTATCAGGGAAAAGATAAAAAACTTTGGATTTCAGGAGGCAAATCCTTCTGCGCTTTGTAAAGATTCAAAAGACATTCTGAATTATTATGAATCAATCAATGAACAAAGGCCTGACTTGGATTACGAGATTGATGGTGTTGTTTACAAGGTAAACCGCCTTGATTATCAAGATAGATTAGGATTTGTGAGTCGCGCGCCACGTTGGGCGACGGCACATAAATTCCCTGCTGAGCAGGCGGTGACGATTATTAATGATATAGACATCCAAGTGGGGCGTACTGGTGTTTTAACCCCAGTCGCAAGGTTAGAGCCTATTACGGTGGGCGGTGTTGTTGTGTCAAATGCAACTCTCCATAATGAAGACGAGATTCAGCGCAAGGATGCTCGTATTGGTGATCATGTGGTTATTCAACGCGCAGGTGACGTTATTCCGCAGGTAGTGAGTGTGTTGCTGGATAAACGTAAAGATAATTCCAAACCATATGACTTTCCTAATGAGTGTCCAGTGTGTCAGTCAAAAACAGTTCGAGAAGAGGGTGAGGTAGCTTGGCGATGTACTGGTGGTTTGATATGTGAAGCGCAAGCGGTAGAAAGATTAAAACACTTTGTGAGCCGTTTGGCATTTGATATTGATGGTTTAGGTGACAAAATTATAAAACAGTTTTGGGAAGATGGGCTTATTAAAAATCCTGCTGATATTTTTACATTAGAAGGTCTTGATAAAAAGACATTAACGCCCATTCGTGCACGTGAAGGATGGGGAGAGCAATCAGCGCGAAATTTATTCCAATCAATTAATGATAAACGCGAGATAGAGCTAAACCGTTTTGTTTATGCCTTAGGTATTCGGCAAGTTGGAGAAGCCACGGCAAAAAGATTGGCGGGTGTATATAAAACGCTAAGTCATTTAGAGCAGGCTATGCAATTGGCGCAGGATCAAGAAAACGAAGCGTTTGAAGATCTTATTAATATTGAAGATATAGGGCCATCGACGGCAAAAGATTTAATTACTTTTTTTAGCGAACCTCATAATCAAGAAATTCTTGAAAAACTAAAAGAGCAATTAACAATCAATGACTTTAAAGAAATTCAAAGTTTAGATAATTTGGTGGCTGGTAAGGTTGTTGTGTTTACAGGGGCATTATCAAAATTTACACGTGCTGAGGCGAAGGCCAAGGCGGAAAGCCTAGGTGCGAAGGTTACGGGGTCTATATCTAAAAAAACAGATTATCTCGTTGCTGGTGAAGATGCTGGATCTAAGTTAGAAAAGGCTAAAAAGTTAGACGTTACTATTCTCACAGAAGATGAGTGGCTCGATCTTATTGCTTAAATAACGCAATAGTTTTTGATAAGAAGTTATTTCTAATCGGGTCGCACTCCATTAGGATTTCGTGTGCAGATCCTTCTAACTCTAAGATTTGTGAATTGGGTAAATGGCGATCAGCATTAATAATAGATTTATTATCTACAACTTTATCATTGGCCGCTAAGCCTAAAAGAACGGGCACTGTAATTTTTTCTAATTCTGTCTTATTTTTTAAAGTACAAATAGAGTTCATATTTTCTTTTAGCCATTGGTAGGTTGGATTGCCAACTTGCAATTGAGGGTTAACAACCATCCAAGCATTGTGGACTTCTTTACGCTCTTTGTCGTGGCTGAACATATTGTTTATGATATCTTTTCGATCACGTTCAGACCAATCATGCCCTCCAGGGACATAGAAATTTTTCAAAGGGGAGAGTATTCGTAATAAAAAGTTTGTTATTTTTAAACACTCGCAAATCCCTTTAATGCCAAGCATAGGCGCAGATGCAGATATTGCTTCAAAAGTTTGAGGGTGTTCAATGACATATCGCATCCCAATATTACCTCCCATGGAATGGGCGAGCATATAGTGAGGTAGATTTGATTTAATTTTCTGTGTAATTAGGAAGCGCAAGTCGCTTATGTCTGCGCTGATGCCATCACTGTGACGCTTGTGCCTATTAGGGTCGAAACGATTTGATAGTCCTTGATATGCCCAATCTATGATGACGACATTATAATTTAGATCATTAAAATAAGTTATGGTTTCAATATACTTTTCTGCATACTCGCTCAAGCCGGGTAGTATAAAGATTATTGCTTCAGGCTTGTCTACAAAGGCTGTTCGGTAAAAGATCTCACGGTTAGTTTCTGGGTTCAAAAACGAATTTATTTTCCAATTTTCTTTTGGTAAGAAGCGGGAGTCAATATTGGGGTATGTAAGAATATGCGCCATGAATAGATAATCTATTCCATAGCTTTCACAATATTCTCTGTCATTTTCTTTGCGTCATCAAGCAACATATAAGTGCTATCTTGGTAGAATAGTGGGTTATCAATCCCTGCGTATCCTGACCCTAATGAACGTTTAACAAATAAAACTGTTTTGGCATTTTCAACATCTAAGATAGGCATGCCATAAATAGGGGAACTGCTGTCATTTTTAGCGGCAGGGTTCGTAATGTCGTTGGCGCCAATAACATAAGCTACGTCCGCTTGTGCGAAGTCACGGTTGATATCTTCCAATTCAAAGACTTCATCATAGGGTACATTCGCTTCGGCTAGCAAAACGTTCATGTGTCCTGGCATACGTCCTGCGACAGGGTGTATAGCGTATACGACTTCGACGCCTTCTGCTTTTAGTTTGTCAGCAAGTTCTCGAACAACGTGCTGCGCTTGGGCAACGGCCATACCATAGCCAGGGACAATAATAACCTTTGATGCATTTTGCATGATGAATGCCGCATCTTCAGCAGAGCCAATTTTAGCGTGTCTATCGCCTAAATCTTGATTGCCGCCCGATACTTCGGCACCAAATCCGCCAAGGATAACACTTATAAATGAGCGGTTCATGGCTTTACACATGATGTATGACAAGATTGCACCAGATGCACCAACAAGCGCCCCTGTAATAATAAGAAGGTTGTTTTGCAGCGTAAAGCCAATACCTGCCGCGGCCCAACCAGAGTATGAATTCAGCATAGATACAATCACAGGCATATCTGCACCGCCGATAGGAATGATCATCAAAATACCGAGTAAGGCAGAGACAATAACAATCGCCCAGAAGAACGTGATGCTTTGTGTAACGCAAAGCATAATGATAAGGAAAACTAGTCCAGCGCCAAGGGCCGCGTTCAAGGCATGTTGTTTTGGAAAGACAACAGGCTTACCAGAGATAACACCTTGTAATTTACCCCATGCAATAATAGATCCTGTAAAGGTAACCGCACCGATGGCAAGGCCAACAGACATTTCAATAAGGCTGCCAACATGGATGTTACCAATTTCGCCAATACCATAAGCGGCAGGATTAAAGAATGCCGCTGTTGCAACAAACACGGCCGCTAAACCGACCAAAGAGTGAAAGGCAGCAACAAGTTGCGGCAAAGCGGTCATTTCAATTTTCTTGGCAATGACGGCACCGATAGAGCCACCAATAATAATGCCTAGCGTGATGAGCCCCCATGAATGGGCACTCATTATCAAAGTCGTAACGATGGCGATGCCCATACCAGACATACCAAAAATAACACCTTTACGAGCTGTTTCAGGGCCTGATAGACCGCGAAGCGCCATAATAAAACATACAGCGGAGACTAGATAAGCGAATGTGGAAAGCGTTTCCATGATATTAATTCCTTTAAGGTCTTTAAGATTTTTTCTTAAACATATGAAGCATGCGTTGGGTCACAATGAAGCCACCAAAAATATTGATGGCGGCTAAGATAACGGCTAAGAACCCCATTATTTTTGAGAAGCTCATATCAGCGGGGCCTGCCGCAATCAGCGCACCAACAATGATGACACTTGAGATAGCATTGGTAATACCCATTAGCGGCGAGTGAAGGGCAGGAGTGACACGCCAGACAACATAGTAACCAACGAAGCAAGCCAATATAAATACGGTGAGGCCTGATAAGAAAAAATTATCGCCATGGGTAACAACTTCTATAGCAGGCTCGCTTGCTTCAACGGCCAAGGTAGCAGCTTCATTTGCAAGTTGATTAGCTTGGTTCGCAAGATCGGCAGCGCGTTCTGTTAAGCTTTGTTTATCTTCTTCCATTTTAAACTATGCCTCTTTTTTCTTTTTAACGTCAGTCGTTTTTGTTTTAGTTTTCTTCGCTGTTTTTTTAGCTGCGGTTTTCTTCACAGTTGTTTTTTTAGCGGGTGTTTTTTTCGCGAAATTAGGGTGAATGATTGTTTTATCTTTTGTCAGGGTAATCCCTTGGATAATCTCATCTTCCCAATCAATATTTAAAGACTTGTTATCGCTGTCAATAATAAGAGCGAGCAGGTTATAAATATTTTTAGCATATAAAGCTGAGGCATCTGTTGAAAGACGGCTTGCAATATTTTCGTGGCCAATAATTGTTACACCATGTTTGTGAACAACTTTTCCACGTTCAGAAAGGTCAACATTCCCACCATTCTCTACGGCCATATCAACAACGATTGATCCATCTTTCATAGATTTGATCATAGCTTCATTAATAAGCTTGGGCGCTGGGCGTCCAGGTATAAGGGCTGTGGTAATGACAATATCTTGTTTCGCAATGGTTTCAGCGACAAGGTCGGCTTGAAGTTTTTGATAATCTTTCGACATCTCTTTTGCGTAACCACCAGCATTTTCAGCCTCTTTGAACTCTTCGTTTTCAACGGCAATAAAGTTTGCGCCTAAAGATTGAACTTGTTCTTTAGCGGCAGGGCGAACGTCTGTCGCAGACACAATCGCGCCGAGGCGGCGGGCCGTTGCGATAGCTTGTAAACCAGCGACACCTGCACCCATGACGAATACTTTTGCTGGCGCAATGGATCCCGCGGCAGTCATCATCATTGGCATGGCACGGTTGTAAAATTCCGTTGCATCTAAGACAGATTTATAACCTGCCAAATTAGACTGTGATGATAAGACATCCATGGACTGGGCACGGCTTATGCGAGGAATAAGTTCCATTGATAGTGCCGTAATGCCGTTATCAGCACATTTTTGAACATAGTCTTTATTCATATAGGGATTAAAGAGGCCCAATAAAAGAGTGCCCTCTTTGCAGTTATTTAAATTCTCAATGCTGTTGGCTTGAACAGATAAGACGGCATTAACAGCTTTGATCGCAGTTTCACGATCTTTTACAATTTTTGCACCAGCCTCTTTGTAGGCATCATCGGAATAATGCGCCGCAGCGCCAGCATCTTTTTCAATTGTGATATCACAGCCAAGCTTAATAAGCTTCTTTACAGTTTCAGGTGTTGCCGCTACACGTTTCTCATGTGGAGCAGTCTCCTTAACGATGGCAATAGTGAGTGCCATAACATATCCTTTTCATTAGAATTTTATAATTGATTGAAAAGACATTGCCTCATTTAATTTACCTTGTGAAGGGTGTTCCAAGATTCTTTTGATAAAATTCACATTAATTTCTTGACACCGAGGGGGTGCAAAAGCTATTTTCCAAACAATTACAAAAGTTTTAAAAAGTAGGTATCGTTATGAAAGTTGTTAACTCATTGAAAACATTAAAGAAACGTGACAGAAATTGTCGTGTTATCAAACGCCGTGGTCGCGTTTACGTTATTAATAAGATTAATAAACGTTTCAAAGCACGCCAAGGTTAATATTTATTAGCTTTTAAAGTATCTATTTAAGTAACAAGCCTGTTTTTACAGGCTTTTATTTTGTTTAAATAATATGTGAGCAAATCTACTATTTTAAATGAATCAGTAGGTGCATATAACAACGCACTCTGCTATAAACCATTCTTTAATAGTTTTAACAGTGAGACACTACATGTTTTCTAAGCTTTTTGGCTTTATGTCTGCAGATATGGCAATCGATTTGGGTACAGCAAATACCCTTGTCTATGTAAAAGATCAGGGGATCGTCCTAAACGAGCCTTCTGTTGTTGCTATTTCAACGGCAGGCGGTAAAAAACAGGTTTTGGCTGTCGGGAATGAAGCTAAGCAAATGTTGGGTCGTACTCCAGGTAATATTATTGCTACGCGCCCTTTACGTGATGGCGTGATTGCAGATTTCGAAGTTACCGAAGCGATGATTAAGCATTTTATCCGTAAAGTGCATAACCGACGTTCTTTTGTTTCTCCTAAAATGATGATTTGTGTGCCGTCAGGTTCTACGGCTGTTGAGCAACGCGCTATTCAAGAATCTGCGGAAAGCGCTGGTGCAAGCCAAGTTGAGCTTATTGAAGAGCCGATGGCAGCTGCTATTGGTGCTGGCCTTCCTGTGACTGAGCCTTCTGGATCTATGGTTGTTGATATCGGTGGCGGTACAACAGAAGTTGCCGTTATCTCTTTGGGCGGTATCGTATATGCACGTTCTGTGCGTGTTGGTGGTGATAAAATGGATGAAGCTGTTATTTCTTATATTCGCCGCGTCCATAATCTCCTTATTGGTGAAAGCACAGCTGAGCGCATTAAAAAAGAAATTGGTTCTGCTTGTCCGCCAGCCGATGGAGAGGGACGTCAGCTTCATATTAAGGGGCGTGATCTTATGAATGGCGTGCCAAAAGAGATTGTTATTACTGAACGTCAAATTTCTGAGAGTTTGGCAGAGCCTGTTGGTCAAATTATTGAAGGTGTTAAAACGGCACTTGAGCATACTGCGCCTGAATTAGCGGCTGATATTGTTGATAAGGGTATCGTTATGACTGGTGGTGGTGCGCTACTTTCTAATTTAGATTTTGTCTTGCGCCATGCAACAGGCTTGCCTGTCACAATCGCAGATGATCCTTTGTCATGTGTTGTTCTTGGAACAGGGCACGCGCTAGAAGAGATGAAAACCCTTAAAGGCGTTCTTATAGGGTCATATTAAGTATTGCGGTATAATGCCGTATTGACGTAATTTTTACTGGTTTTATGGGCTCTGTTGGCTTATCATGATGCCTGAACTTAAGAATTATCTGACAAAGCCTCTTCATGAAATCGACAATCAAACAAAGATCTGCTTCTTATTCTGCATCGTTGTCCATACTAGGCGGGCGCATTGGATCATCTATATTCTTGCTTATTTCAGGATTTCTTCTGCTCGTTACATTCATTAGCCCTAATATTCTGTCGGGTGCCCGTGTAAACGTATCGGAAGTTTTTGCGCCAGCATTATCTTTCGTTAGTCGACCTTTTCAAAACATGGCGGATGCGGTAAGCGGTATTTCTGGTAAGGCGGCCTTAAAAGCAGAAAACGCAAAGCTTCAATCAGAAAATCAACGTTTGCGTGAATGGTATCAAACAGCCCTAATGTTACAGGCAGAAAATCAATCATTACAAAAGCTTTTGAACCTTAAAGTCCCCAGTGAACAAAAATATGTCACAGCGCGCGTTATCTCTGATTCAAGTAATTCTTTTGTGAAAACACTCCTTGTAAATTCTGGCTATGACGACGGGGTACGAAAAAATCAAGCAGCTCTATCTGGTGATGGTATGATTGGGCGTATTATTGAATCTGGTAATAACGCATCGCGTATTTTATTGCTCACAGATATAAACTCAAGAATTCCTGTGATTGTTGAAGGTACTAACCAAAAAGCTGTACTGGCGGGGATGAATAATAACCCACCTGAGTTAAGACACCTTCCTAAAGATAGCGGTATTAATATTGGTACACGTATTATCACTTCTGGTGATGGCGGCGTATTCCCTTATGGATTGCCTATCGGGACCGTATCAAAAAGTGAAGGTGGCAATTATTTAATCAAACCTTTTGCAAATATGGATCGTATTACGTTTGTTCGTGTTGTCGACGCGTCTTTAAATCCAAATTTGATAAAAGGTGAGCTGTCATCTTTCTAAAATGAATGATTTCTTTTCTTCCGAAAATCTAAGCTTGTTATTACGATTGTTTGTTGCACAAGCCTTAATTTTCTTTCTCTTTATTATAGATTTAGTTGATTATTCAATTCCGATTTCTTATATGGCTCGTCCATTTTTCACAGTTATTATTATTTATTACTGGGCTATCTATAGACCTAATCTTTTATCACCGGCTTATATTTTCGCCTTAGGATTAATTTATGATTTAATTTTAGGATATCCAGTGGGCATACATGCTATTTTATTCATTACGGCTCAATGGATTATAAGTGATCAAAGGCTTTATTTTCTGGGGCAATCGTTTTTAGTAACGTGCTTAGGATTTTCGTTAACAGGCTTCTTGGTTTTATGTGCCGAATGGCTTTTCTTTAGTGCGATGGCAGGAAGCTTCGATGGCTTTGAAAATGTTTTCTATAAGACAATCGTAAGCAGTTTCTTGTTCCCGCTTATGACGTTGTTATTCAATGTGATTTATCGTACTTTACCTCCAGTATCACAAAAACATTTATTATGATTTTACTATGAATAATCAAGATGAACGCTCTAAAAGTTTTTCTCGCCGAACATTTGTTGTTGGGGCGTGTCAGGGCCTAGCTTTAGCTGTTTTAGGTGGACGCTTAGCTTGGCTTCAACTCGCGGAGGGTGGTAGATATAAAACGCTCTCAGATAAAAACCGGATTAATATTAAAATGGTTGCCCCGTCACGAGGAGAAATTGTAGATCGTTTTGGTGTTCCCCTAGCTATTAACAATCAAAATTTTCGTATTTTAATGGTGCCTGAACAAGTTGATGATGTTGATAAGTCCCTTGGAAAGTTAGCAAGATTCATTGATTTAGATGATAGAAAAATTCAGAAAGTTATTAAAGCATCGAAAAAATCAGCCTCTTTTATACCGTTGGAAGTAACAGATAATCTGAACTGGTCTGAAGTGGCCAAGGTTGAGGTCAATCTAGCCGATCTTCCTGGGGTCAGTATTGATGAAGGTGAAATTAGAAATTATCCTTTTGGTTACCCTACAGGCCATTTGGTTGGTTACGTTCGCTCAGTTAGTCAGAATGATTTAGATGGTGATCCATTGTTGACGCTCCCTGGTTTTAAAATTGGTAAGACAGGCATTGAAAAATCTTACGATAAAAAACTTCGCGGCGAAGCAGGTAATAAACAAATGGAAGTGAACGTTCGTGGACGTGAAGTTCGTGAACTGGAAAATAATAGTAGCTTAAACGGGCAACGCCTATCTTTAAGTATTGATGCAGAATTGCAAGTTTACTGCCAACAAATATTAGCACAACATAAGAGCGCATCTGCTGTGGTTATGGATGCGTACACAGGAGCGGTATATGCGCTGGTGTCTCACCCGTCTTTTGATCCTAATATATTTACTAAAAGTATTAGTGCAGAGCAGTGGGAAGAACTCGTTTCAAATCCTGCTTTTCCTTTGAATAATAAAGCTGTAGGGGGGCAATATCCGCCTGGATCAACATTTAAAATGATCACGGCTCTTGCTGCCCTTGAGGGAGGTTACGCGACACCAAACACAACGGTCAGGTGTAAAGGGCGCTATGAATTTGGTAAAGATAAATACCATTGCTGGAAGCTAAGCGGACATGGAACGATGTCTGTAGTAAGCGCACTCATGAGATCTTGTGATACGTATTTTTATGAACTGGCTACTGAAATTGGTATTGATAATATTAGTGCGATGGCTAGAAAATTTGGGCTAGGCCAAAAATATGGATTTGACCTTCCAGAGGAAAGAGCAGGTTTATTGCCGACTAAGAAATGGAAAGAAGAACGGGTTGGACAAGTTTGGCGCCCTGGAGATACGATTATTTCAAGTATTGGACAGGGGTATATATTATCAACGCCGTTGCAACTTGCGGTGATGATGTCCCGATTAATTAATGGTGGTATAGCGGTTGATCCGTGGCTGGTAGGTTATATGGATGATAAGAAAGTATATCCAGATAAGTGGCCTAAAATGGATGTCAGCCAGAAGAATTTAGATCTTGTGAAGGTTGGTATGGATCGTGTGGTTAATGCTAAAGATGGAACGGCCTACGATTCCCGTATAGAAGAAGAGGGTTTTGAATTTGGTGGTAAGACGGGGACTGCGCAGGTCAAAAAAATTAACCGCGCCGAGCGTGCTAGAGGGATTATGAATGAGGATCTTTCTTGGAAATATCGTCACCACGCCCTATTTGTTGGGTATGCGCCGTTAAATAATCCGCGTTATGTTGTTTCTGTTGTGGTTGAACATGGTGGCGGTGGGTCCGCTGTTGCTGCGCCATTGGCTAAAGAAATACTTTTAGAAACGCAAAAAAGAAACCCTGCATTGTCTGATATAAAATTAACAAACGTAATAGAGAAGCCAGAAAATAATGTTTGATACTGTTAAGTTAAATACCGATCAAACTATATTCCAAAAGTTGCAAAATATGGGATGGGGTTTGATTATCTTAATTTGTGTTTTGGCTTGTATAGGCTTCACTGCATTATATTCTGCTGCCCAAGGAAATTTTGATCCATGGGCCTCAAAACAAATTGTTCGTTTTCTGGTTGGCCTCGTGGGCTTATTCATCATTGCATTGGTGGATATTAAAATTTGGTATCGTTTAACATACCCTATTTTTATTGTTGGATTTATTTCACTCATCATTGTTGAAATTATGGGACATACGGGAATGGGGGCGCAACGTTGGATTAACTTAGGATTTATTCAATTACAGCCATCAGAATTCATGAAGATAGCTGTTGTGATGTCACTGGCGCGTTATTTCCATGCGGCAGGCCAAGATGACATGAAGAGTTTTAAATTCTTGATACCGTCTCTCGTCTTTATATTGCTTCCTGTGGGGCTTGTCCTATTACAGCCTGATTTGGGGACATCGCTTATGATTGTCATGGCGGGCATTACCATGATTTTTCTGGCGGGCGCACCTATATGGATTTTCCTAGTCGGCGCAGCGGCTTCGGCTGCCTCGCTGCCTGTTGCATGGTATTTCATGCATTCCTATCAAAAACAACGCGTAATGACATTCCTAAACCCAGAGTCTGATCCGTTGGGAGCGGGCTACCACATTACACAATCTAAGATTGCTTTAGGATCTGGGGGCATTGAAGGTAAGGGGTTCTTAGAGGGCTCTCAAAGTCGCCTAAACTTCCTACCCGAAAAGCAAACAGACTTTATCTTTACATTATGGGCAGAAGAGTGGGGCTTAATGGGGGGCATATTCTTATTGGTTATTATCGCGCTCATCTTGCTTTATGGGATCATCATATCAATGAATTGTCGTCACGCTTTTGGACGGCTATTGGCGATGGGCTTGGTTGTCAATTTCTCACTCTATGTGTTTATAAACATTGCCATGGTTATGGGACTCATTCCTGTCGTGGGCGCACCACTACCGCTTGTGTCCTATGGAGGGACATCAATGCTGGCCGCTTTAGTTGGTTTTGGTCTTATTCTGTCGTGTAATATTCACCGTGATAGCAAGCTACCACGAATGCAATAGGCGCTAAGCCGCGTCAGATACAGGAATTTGATTGGCTTCTAAATGTTGCTTTAACTCACCATTCTCATACATCTCACGAATAATGTCACAACCTCCAACGAACTCACCTTTAACGTATAGTTGCGGGATGGTTGGCCAGTTTGTATAATCTTTAATGCCTTGGCGAATAATAGCGTCTTCAAGAACATTAACGTCTTTAAATTCAACACCAAGTTGAGATAAGATTTGAATAACCGCGGCCGAGAAACCACATTGTGGAAAGGCGGCTGTGCCCTTCATGTAAAGAACGATGTCATTTGAATTAACTTCGTTTTTGATTTGATCAAATATTATATTTTCCATCTTTTATTCCTACTCAATTACTCTGGTGTTGATGTTTGTATAGCAAGGGCGTGCAGGTCATTACCCATTTTTCCTTTTAGTGCGGCATAAACCATTTGGTGCTGTTGTATGCGTGACTTTCCTGCGAATGCTGATGAGATTACGTGGGCGGCATAATGATCGCCATCACCTCGTAAGTCAGATATCGTAACTTCACAGTCAGGAATACCTTCCAGAATTAGGTCTTTAATAAGATCTGCATCCATTGCCATTAGATTACTCAGCCTCTGATTTAATTTGCTCTTGGGCAAAAACG
>JALZUF010000061.1 GCA_023301785.1 Alphaproteobacteria bacterium
TTTTGACTTTAGATGTTTCAGCTTGTTTACTGCCTCCTGAAGCACCTGACACGCCTGTCACTCATCCTTGGAGTTGAACAAGACTCAGGAGACAAGCATTGTATTGTATGTATTTAGTCCTAAGAACACATTAGTGTATGACAAGAACATTTATAAAATTTAAATTATGAAAACATGAACATCTTTGCTTTTGATTTCTTGAATATATTCAGACTAGCACTAGTTTGCACTTCAATGGGAAGCTTGTTCCAGTTTGATATGGCCCTGATGGAGAAAAAGTTTTCTTTGAGTTTTGAAGTTGTCTTGGGGGCTACAAAGTTATCTTTCCTTGATGATCTGGTAGATACAGCATGAAAATCTCTCACCAAGCAAAATTGGTTTTTGTCCAGGGTATCAATGCCATTTTTAATCCTGTACACTGAGACCACATCTAGGTACTTTCTTCTTACTTCTAGTGTAGGAATGTTCAGTGTTAATAGTCTCTCTTCATAGCTTAACTCATGTAATCCAAAGATGAGCTTCGTGAACCGTCTTTGCACAGATTCAATCATGTCACTGTCTGTCTTCAGTCTGGGACACCAGACTTGGCAAGCATAGTCTAGGTGTGGAAGAATGTACATGTTGAAGATGCTCATCATCAAGCTCCTCTCCCTATTCTTGAAGGATCTCTTCACTTGACCTATGATGCTATTGCATTTGTTGACGACTACCCTACAGTGGTCACTGAACTTGAGTTCATTGTCAACCAGAACTCCAAGATCTTTCTCCTTTACCGCACTTGGTAGGTTCGTTTGACCAAGGCTATATGAGTGGTGTTTGTTTTTTCTGCCCATATGTATGACTGAGCATTTTGTAGCACTGAACTCCATCTGCCATTTGATAGACCAGGCATGTAATTTGTCAATGTCTTCCTGTAATACTCGTACATCTTCATTGTTGGAAGAGGCTGACATCAGTTTAGTGTCATCTGCAAATATACCAATTGCATTCTTGATTCCTTCAGGGAGGTCGTTGATAAAAACCAAAAACAACAAGGGTCCAAGGACTGAGCCCTGTGGCACTCCGCTTGTCACTGGCATCCATTTAGAGTACTGTCCATCTATTCCCACTCTCTGTCTTCTTCCTGACAGCCAACTGCTGATCCATTGAAGGATGTTTCCCCCAATCCCAAGTTTGCCCAATTTCTGTAGAAGCTTTGGGTGGGATACCTTGTCAAAGGCTTTCTTCAGATCGAAAAATATAACGTCAACTGACTCTCCCATGTCCAACAGGTCTACAACCTTTGTGTAGTATTCAATAAGGTTGGTAACTGTGGAGTGGTTTGATCTAAAACCATGCTGACTCTGTGCAAGAAGGTTTGAATCTTCAAGATAAGGCACAATCTCATTCTTGATAAGTCGTTCAAAGAGTTTTCCAATCACCGAGGTCAGTGAAATGGGCCTATAATTTGAAGGATCAGTTCTCTTGCCTTTCTTGAACAATGGGATGATATTACTATCCTTAAAATCTTGAGGTACATCGCCACTTTCCATTGATTTGTTAAATATTATGGACAAGGGTATTCCAATCTGATTGCTAAACATGGATATAATTTTTGGAAGCTGACCGTCAGGTCCAGGAGCAGAATTTTTCTTCATCTTGAACACTGCCTCACTCACAACACTATGATGAAAGAAAACTGATGTAAGAGATGGACTGACTAGTTCATCAGGTTTTAAATTGTCATCAGGTGCAACTTTTGTGAAAACTGAGTTGAAGTATTGGTTTAGAATTTCACATTTATCAATGTCACTCTCTACTAAATCTCCATCACTATTCTTTAGAGTGGTAATCTTATCTTTGGATTTAGTTTTAGACCGCATGTAAGAGAAGAACTTCTTCTTGTTGACCTTGGACAGGAGTGCTTTCTCAAAATCTGTCTTGGCCTTCTTGACCTCCTTCTTGACCTTGTCAACATATTCTTTATGCAATAAAAAATCATCAAGGGCACCAGAGTTTTTGTAAAAGTCCCAGAGCTTTCTTTTCTTTCTTATCAATCTGAGGGTGTTTCTGTTCATCCATATTGGTAGACTATTTTCATTTACTCTTTTCGTTGGTATAAATTTGTCTTCTAACGACTTGAATATCTGCTTGAAACATACCCAACTCTCAGTGGCAGTCCGGCCGGTCAACTCTTGATGCCAATCAATGCCGGCCAATTCATTTGACATACCAACCAAATCTGCCTTTGCCATATCAGGGACAAATCTTGTATTTTGTGTGGGCTTTGTGTTAACATCCATTGTGAACTCCAGGATGTAGTGGTCACTTACTCGGCTTTCACTATCGTATGAAATATCACCAACTTTGTTGCAACAATTGGTAAGAATAACATCGAGGAGATTCCCTTGTTCATGAGTTGGTTCTTGAACTAGTTGAGTGATGTCATTGGAAATCATAGTATCTAGGAAGTGTTGTTCATCATTGTGTGATGAGGACCCCGCTGTCCAATCAATAGAAGGATAATTTAAGTCCCCTACTATAATAGTTGGATTCCTTCTCTTGTCCAAGAAATCATTCAACTCTTCATTCATTTGTGTACTTGCATTGGGAGATCGATATAATGCAAACAAGTCAGTTTCACCAATTCTAATGCCAGTCACTTGTTGGAACCCAAAATTGTCATTCAACTCGAGGCAAGGAATTCCTGACTTTGCATATATTAATAGTCCTCCACCACGTCCATTTGTGGTATCATCTCTATCTCTTCTTCCCACTAGATTGTATCCTTGGAAACTGATCTCAGGAGATTTCACATTTGGGTTGCACCAAGTTTCACTCAGTATGACAATGTCTGTATCTTTTTCCACAAACAGAGCACTGAGAGCATCAAGTTTGTTTAACATTGACCGACAATTTGTGTAGAGGATGGAGGGTTTCCATGATGATACCTCCAGTACCCTTGAGGTTCGTGGGGAGCACCTTGGACTTGATGAGGGCTTGGCTGCATGACCTGTTTCAGATTGTGCATCCACATGCCAAACTCTAGCCTCATCTGCTTCATCACCTGTTCTGACATCTCTAAAAAAGTTTTCTCTTCATCCTTTCTCTCTGGAGTAGAACTCCTTGCATGATCATGTTTCCCCTTGTCAGATCTGGAAGCATTCTGCTTGTGGTTCTTGTGAGAAAGATTTTTGCTGGTACTACTTCTCTCAATCTTTTCACAGAGTTTATCTGCATCACTTGACTTTCTTTTGACAGTTCCTACAAGATGAGAGTAGGTACATTGTTCCCTGTTACATGTTTTAGATTTTAATGATTGATGACATAGAGCAGGATGGTAATCAGTGCACTTTTCCAGATTGCAACCATCTGGGTTCTTCTTGCTCCATGGCCCATAAAACATGTAAAAGTAGCATTTCTTGGGATGGAAATTTTCACACTTTCCCCCTTTTCTTCCACTAGACCCAAATTTGCACCTGTTCATTTTGAAATGTTGACAGATATTAGCTTGAGACTGCATGTTTTTCATTTCTTCTCTCACAGATTTGACAACAGGGGTGCTTGGTACTGTTTTGGGGTGCTTTTCATTCTGACTGTGCAAGTTGTTTTTAAGTGGAGGATTTGGTTCTTCATTTTCTGAAAAGTTTGCAACATTTTCAGCTCCATTGAGGAGGCTCACACCTGGATCTTTTGCACCACCAAGAGAGTTATTTAACAATTGATTGTTCTGATGTGACACAGTTTGTTCTGCATTTTCAGATTCCTTTGCCACATTTTTCGCACTTTTGGTGCCTGTCCCATTCAGATCTTTAGCTTCACTGAGAGAACTCTTTGCCACAGCCTTATTTTGGTGTGAAGGATTAGGATTCACAATTTCCGAATCTTTTGCCACAATGTTCACATCATCTGATATCAGATACAGTTGACAGAACTCGGTCAAGGCCAGCATTGCTTGTATCAACTGTGGTTTGTTGATTTTGGTGATCCTCCAAACTGGGACCTTTGGATCTTTGACCTTTGTCATGAACAAGGTCAGGACCTCTCTTATCTCTTTCTTGTGCTCTGCCACCTGGATGTCCTTGACCATGAGATCAAAGGCATCTTCATGTGTGTATTTATCAGCCATTTTTTGAAAAGTATTTGCACAAACTTCACAAGACTAGTGTTTAACAGAACACTTTGTCACTAAGTTCACTTTTCACAACAGTTTTGAACTTTTTTGCACAAACTTCACAGAGGGAAAAATGTACGTCCTTCCCCTTTGAAGAAAGATAATTAACTCAAATTGGGATGAGCAGACTGCATTAAATGGCCTTATTCTGTTGGCTTCCTTCATTTCTAATATTTTACTCATCTTTCAGATATGACAACATGGATTTTAA
>JALZUF010000062.1 GCA_023301785.1 Alphaproteobacteria bacterium
TGTTTTGATATGTTTCCTGTGCCTTGGTTAGCGCTTCGTTGAAACATATACATAAGAGCGCCTAAAAGAAAAACGCCAAGTAATATAATAGCAAAAACATTACCGCTTTCAGATTTTCTGTGAGGGTTCAGTTTATTCAGCAGCATCTATAACGCTATCGTCTGATTTAAAGAGTGTATTACGTAAGTTTTGACCAGCTTCTTTTAAAATACCTTCTGTCTTGCTTGAAAGTTTTTGACGGGCGGCTACGACTTTTTTGGGTAAGGAAACTTGTTCAGCTTGAACTTCTGGCACTTCGTCCTCTTGGTTCAAGTCATGGAAGCTCACTGCTTTTTTCTTAGGTTCTGGTATTGGTGTTGGTGGAGCTTTGACGGCTTGTGCAGGTTGAACGGACGGTGCAGCGGCTGTTTTAACTTCTGCTTTCTTAGCTGCATCCTTTTCCGCCATGGCACGAATGGCTTCTTGCGCTTCCACAGGATGTTGTACGGCATGAAGCTCGCTTAGGGCTGTGATACCGTAATCAATAGGGTCATCATAGGATTCAACACCCAATGCATATCCTTTAACCAAAGCTTCTACTTCCTCGGAAGGCTCTAACGCAACATCAGCTTTTGTGGCTGTCCAATTTTTATCAAATAATACATCGCGTAATTTTGTAATTTTCGCTGAATTTTTAATGAGGTTTTCATCCGGTTCAGGTAGTGCCAAATATCGCGTAACACGCATGGCTTTTGCATGACCTGGGTTGGAATAAAATATATTGGCGGCAATAACATCCATGGCGAAAGAGATAATAGCTTCTCCTTCTCTCATCTCTTTCAAGTCATCATAATCGGCACGGCTACCTTTATCGATACCAACTTGCTGCGTATCTTTATAGGATCCAGTCGACATACCGCCTGTTAATTGATAGCTCGATACTTTAGCCACATAGTCATTACCAATATGGTTTTCAAAAAACTCACGGGTTTGTGTCGGATCTTGAAGTTTACCAAAAATCTTAATGTTACAGTTGGCCGTAATGGAGCGAGCTTCTTCTTTAACTCGTTTTTCCATGGCTTGTAGATCCTGAGCAGAGAAGATCAGGCAGAAACCAAGAGAACGTGCCTGCGCGGCCATAACAGCCATACCCTGCGCGGTATAGTAACCAACCTCGTCAAAAACTGTCATGAATGGTGTGGCAGAGTGCGTTGGTTTATTCTCAATAACAGATGAGCTTTCACCCTCTAGGGTTGCACCTAGTGTTGACCCCATCATCCCCTTAATTGTCGCCGCAATAATTTTACCCAAGTTGGCGGTTTCATCGCCTGATTTTTCTAGGGCAGGGATAAGAACAATCATGATGCGACGGTTCAGAACGACGTCAACCATGTCAACATCGGCGGCTTGTGTATCAAAGATGTAGCCGTAGTCATCTCCCAAAGATTGTAAGGCACGTGTAAACTGCATGGTTAGGTAACCGTGCTGTTGGCGTACTGTTGTTGTGTCCACCATAGGTTGGTCTGGGCCAGCTGGTTTTTCTTGTCCTTCGTCATCAAAAGCATCGGGTATAAATCCAGGTAAGGTGTCTAAGTAGCCAATAAGACCTTCGCGAATTTTTTCTGGCAATGTTTCATCGCGTGATAATCTAATAATATAATTTAAGCCAAGATAATTACGAATTGAGTTAACAGACATCGGAAAGTCTTGCGTGTCCCGTTTAAAAGTAAGGGCAGGCATAAGTGAGGATAAGAGTGAGACCGCACGCTCTTTCCACATCGCGTTATCACCTTCGGCTTCAGGCATAAGTGAGATCAACATTTGCGTTAAGTAAGACGCAGAGCCAGAAGAGAAGGGGTTCATTGTATTTGATGGCGCGCGCGCATCACTGTTACCCGTCATATAGTTAAGGACGAGTAAATCATCATCACGGCCAAAGCGTCGTGTAAGGGCTGATAAAGAAGACCATAAATCTGTATCTGCTTTACCGTCAATAAAAACAAAGCCAGATCCCCAGCTAAGCGCGTTCGTCACAAAAGAGGTCAAGCCAACAGTCTTACCAGACCCTGTTGTTCCAAGATAAAGGATGTGCGTTCTAGCGTCAGAGTTGTTATACCAGATTTCATGTTTGCTATCTTGCTCGTTACCAACATAAAAAATACCTTCGGCTTGACCTTTTTTACCAGGCCCCATGTTATTGTAGTCTGGAAATTCTGAACCAATAGGCATCTTCCCAGGTAAGGTGCGCCGTCTTGTCTTTAACCACCAGAAGAAAATAAGATAGAAAAGTAAAATAAGGTCGGCGTAGACGTATGAATTAGGAGAGTAAATAAGCAGAAATATACCCATTAAACATGTTATGAGAGTATACCTCGGTCCCATAAGCTGTTCACCGAAACGCACATAAAGCGGACGGAGATCGCGAACGATATCCGATGTCTTATATCCAAACCTTTTCCGATTAAGTGCCATAAATTACTTTCTAAAAATCACTTATTCTTAATTAAAATCTTTAAAATAATCATCTGCGGAGAGTGGAATGCCAACTTCGCTATTGACGTTCGTGTCTGCAGTATTTTGTGTTGCTGTTAGAGTGCCAATTCTATTGGGTGCTTGATTTGATAAAAAGGCATAAAGACCAATAACGATACCAAGGCCAAGCAAGAGGTAAAGCCATTTATTGCTACCGCTTCTTGTTTTTTGTTGTGGGGTGGCTGTTACATTTTCAGTCTCATTGGCCGCACCATTGTTTTTCTTGGAAGTGCCGCCACTTTGTAAGGCATCGGACGCTTTTATCAGGGCTTCTAATGCTGTGTCTTTGTCCTGAAAAGGCGCAATGATTTCAGCGGTGCCCTTTTTAGGTTTTAAAACTAACTTATGAACATTGCTGTTTTTAACGGGCTTAATTTCAAAAGAGGCTGTGCCCATGTCTTTTAATGCCATACGCCAAACGACAGGTTCTTCTGCATTTGGCAGCGATAATACCAAATGATCATTGACGACCTCGGCTGATGAGGTTAATTTTTTATTTTTTAAAATACCCATTTTATTCCTTACTATTTAAGTTCCTTTAATCTTTTTGATCCCGCGCTTATTGGTCGACTTGCTATAGTCTAAGCTTGGTATAGGGCGTGCTGTGCCGCCATTAATATAATCAACAATACTTGTAACGGCGTCTTGTACTTTTGGCTTTGGTATTGGACGTTGTGCGCGCTTTTCTTGCTTATAGTGTGCGGTGGCTCCAATGGCTTCGGCATGGTTTGACTGACGGCCTAAATTATTTAAAGGATACCACAGCGTTCTATCGTGAGCGCGTAGCCATACAAATTGCGCTGGCGCCATAACGCCGCCTTCTTCGCGGGCGGTTGCTAACGCGCGTAACAACGCCGTCGTTTGCCACGCGTGCTGATTACATTTTTTTAGAACTTTGTGTGAAAGGTCTTTGTTCGCTAGGACACGTCTTGCATCGCGCAGCAATCCTTTTTCGGCGCTTAAGTTTAAGCCGCCATCATGCGACCAACATCTGGCTAAGCGTCCCGTCATATCATCTGATTCTTCTCTTTTACGGGATGCCTTCAAACAAAAAGCAGCAAGTAAAACCTGTTTATATGGCGCAAGTTTTTTATAACCCTTCCATCGTGGCCCTAATTGTCGGGCAAAAGCCTTATAGACTGAATTCTTATCCATGTCCTTATCGACAATTTTAATTTGATTGTAGGCAATCCATTCTTCTGGTCCAAGCGCTTCTGCAAAGGGTGGAAGCTCTGCGGGGACATCTGCGCCAGGGGGGCGTGGGGGTTGATTGGCAGGATTAAATTTGATGAAAGGAAAAATAACAGGAAAGCTACTAGCCTGAAACTTAATAAAACTATCTAGACTATGAACAGTTGTAAAATGGCTTGTTGGCCCTTTTGTATAACCCCAAAGGGCAATAAGCCCAATAACGCCAACAACGACCCATTTATAGGCTTTTAGGGCAATAGCGGACATTAATCCGATGAGATTAATATCAATTGCTGTTGCGGGCAAAGCTTTGATACCATCGCGCCACTCTACGACGTTATAAGCATCTCCATTTGACAAAACAACATTGTAGTCATCTGACGTCACTAAGGAAATCAGCCATAGTTCAGCGTATCTTATCCAGCGGATCAGGCTATGAACTTCGGGTGTTATGGTTTTGTATGTAAAATAAAGACAGATTAAGATGATTACGAGAAGGATGATCCATCCGACCATCTGTTCCGAGCCAGTTTCCTCTTTATCAGCCATAAAATGTGCCTTTATTAAGTTAATTAACAGGACGGTTGTCCTAACACACTAATTTACCAGATAATACGGTTCAATGCTAATTTTAAGAGGTCAATTAAAGGAGAAAAAAATAGGAAAAATTAAGATATTTCATGTTTTTAGAGAGTTTAGGGTTGCATCAAAGAATTATTGAAGCTAAATAATATATCGAATTTAAAGATTCACCCATTTTATGGGTTTTTTGTTAAATTTGTGCCGCAATAGCTCAGTTGGTAGAGCAGTTGATTTGTAATCATCAGGCCAGGGGTTCGAATCCTCTTTGCGGCACCATTACTATTGGTTTAATCTACCTAAAGTTTAGTTGAGACGATATTCGCCTTAATGATGTGCCATAAGGTTAAACTGTTTAAAATGTTGGGGTGTAGCCAAGCGGTAAGGCACTGGTTTTTGGTATCGGCATGCGCAGGTTCGAATCCTGCCACCCCAGCCATTTTT
>JALZUF010000063.1 GCA_023301785.1 Alphaproteobacteria bacterium
GCTTATGAACAATCCTGTAATTGAGCACGCGACGCGCACAAATGAGACATCTCGTGAATTCGCATCTGCTCGGGACTATCAAGTTGACTCAACATCACCTAGAGGCATACGCAACAACAACCCAGGTAATATTGATTTCAACGAATCTAATGATTGGCAAGGACAGACAGGAATAGAAAGCCAAGGTCGCTTTGCTACTTTTGAAACTCCTCAGCATGGTATACGAGCCATGACTAAGCTATTACAAAACTATGACAGTAAATATGACTTCGACACGTTAGACGAAATCGTTAACCGTTATGCTCCTAATTCTGAAAACAACACTAGTGGTTACGTTGACGCGCTTGCTAGAAAAACTGGCCTTAATCCAAATGAAACGATCAACTTATCTGACCCCGCAACGATGAAAAGTCTTGTGACAGCGATGATCGAACATGAAAATGGCATGAATCCTTACAGCGATGATGTAATCAATCAGGGCTTGCAGATGGCAGGACTACAAGTATCAACGACACTCGCTTCTGGCCCTACTGGCCCCAATCCAATGAGTTAACCTTTTATTAACACATTGAATTTATTCAATTTTTTCTAAGTATTTACATAGTATCTTTTGTTTTTATTAATAGTTCTTTGCTATAATAATAGTATGGAAAATCTTGTACAAACATCACAACCTTTAGAAGCACCAGAAACAACTGGTGTTGTTGGTGATACACGCGTTGAATTCTATGTGACAGGCGACGATATTACCGCAACGAATGACGCTACTTATGGGACTCCAGATTTAACCCTCACTTCTCAAGAAGAACAATTCTCATTAAACGGAACTTTCATTGGTCGTACAAATGCAGGTGCAGAGGGTGAGCTTGTTACAGGTGTTGTCACCGGTAATGAGGGCGTTGCTATGGACGAAGCAGAACGTGAAAGATTCAACAGAAACAGAACAGCTTTGAGCGAATATGATATGGCCATATCTTCAGCTATAGCTAGTTTAGAGCAACGTATGGCCGCTCATAGTGAGTACATGGATGGATTGGCCTTTGAGTTTGATACAAACGAGACACGTATAAACGAAATAGATGTTGAAATCGCCTCAATCGACGAGCAAATCGTAGCTGCAGAGACAGAATTAACCACAGAGCAAGAAGGCGCAGACTGGGTTGACGAGCAAATTGCCGCTATTGAAGAAGAACAAGTCGTAATTGAGGATGACTTAGAGGGTGAAACTCAGCAGCTTGAAGTGGCTGAAGATAATATGGAAGAAAGCCGTGACGACCTAACCGAAGCACGAACAGAGTTAAACGACGCAGAAGCAACTACCGAAGCAGCAGAAGAAAGACTTGAAGAAGCTTTAGATAATCCAGATACCGACGAGAGAGAAATTGAGATTCTTGAAGAAGATCTTTCTCGCGCCGAAAGTGCAGAAAGCATAGCAAGAACAGAATACACCACAAGCCTTAATGGCTATGTTGAAGATGCACAGGATGTTGCAGAAATAAGAACAACTATTAGTACATTAGAAGGAAATCGTGCAGAAAACGACGTAACTCTCGGTGAATTAAGACAGGAAAGAGACGAGCGTCAAATAAGAATTGATCAGCTTGAGGCGGATATAGCTGCCTTTAATGAAGAAAAAGGTTCTTTAGAAAGTGAAGGCGCTGCTCTTGTTGCACGCCAAGATGCATTGACCACCGAAATGGCGCAAGTGCAAGCAGAGATGGACGAAATGGGAACTCAGCTTGAGACTCTCAATAATCCAGATACGAGTACAGAAGATTTAAGCGCACTTTTGCGAGACTTGAGATTTGAGCAAGACGAAACAAACGCCAGAATAATGAGTCGAGAAGCTGATTCTTCGGAATTAGCTGAATTAGAAATAGTTCTTGCATCAATCGCAGACAATCCAGAACTTCAAGCTCGATTCGAAAATGGTGAAATCACACGTGCCGATATTTTAATAATGGTTCAAGAAAGTACAGGGGGACCAAGCCAAGTACTTAACGAGCTAATTATTGATAACCACAACGCAGGCTACCAATTTACAGAGGCCACAGAAGGACCAAGCAGAGATACGGCACCCGAGACTGGTGAGCTAGAAATTACGCCACGCACAAGGTCAATACAAACAACTGAAGAAGATGAGCCTGAGCTAGGAGCTGCCCTTGATGGCACGCCGTCTGGTGATGAATTTCAGACTGAAGCTCCAGTAGCTAAAGCAGCCCCCTCTTTTGACCCTAATATGTATAGAGAGTCTGCAATGGAGCTCTTAAACGATAAATTAGCTTTTGCCTTTGATGAAGCTAGAGATGCTGAGCCAGACAACTTTGTAGAGGTGTTACCTGAGGCCGATGCTGAGCCAGCGCAACCAGAGAATTTCGTGGAGGTTCGAAATGCAGAGCCTGTTGCGGCAACACCTAACGCCCCGTAATCATTGAACAATATCCCTATTTTTGCATATTTCACCCCTATTTTGGTATAATTTAGGTAATGAAGGACGCACATATCACAGATCAAGAAATTCAAGAGGCTCTAGCTTTAGAAGCTGG
>JALZUF010000064.1 GCA_023301785.1 Alphaproteobacteria bacterium
ATCCAAGACGTTATTGAGGAAAACACCGAAACCATCAAAGATAACGCAGTGTACGAATAAGTTTAATAATGATTCAATTTACCAAACTCAGATTAAATGGCTTTAAGTCCTTCGTCGACAAGACGGAGCTTGAAATCAATACTGGGCTGACAGGAATTGTCGGGCCAAATGGCTGTGGTAAATCAAACTTAGTCGAAGCCTTACGTTGGGTCATGGGTGAAACTTCATCGAAACGTATGCGCGGTGGCTCTGGCTCTATGGAAGATGTGATCTTCAATGGAACAGGTAATCGCCCGCCGCGTAATTTCGCCGAAGTCTCCCTTTTATTGGACAACACAACCCGCAAAGCCCCGTCTGCTTATAATTCAGAAGAAGATATCGAAGTCGTTCGTAAGATCGAAAAAGACAAAGGTTCTGTCTATAAAGTAAACGGCAAAACAACACGTGCGCGTGATGTTCAGATGCTTTTTGCGGATACAGTAACGGGTGCAAACTCCCCTGCTCTTGTGTCACAAGGCCGTGTGACCGCGATGATTAACGCCAAGCCACAAGAACGCCGCTTGATTCTCGAAGAATCTGCTGGTGTTTCTGGTCTATATGTTCGCCGTCATGAAGCCGAGCTTCGCCTTCGCGCCGCCGATCAAAACCTACAACGTGTTGAAGATCTTGTCGGCTCTATGGAAGGCCGCCTTGGCGCGCTGAAAAAACAAGCCCGTCAAGCTGTGCGTTATAAAGAACTCAGTACTGAAATTCGTACGCTTGAAACCAGTATCGCCTACCTTGAATGGCGCGTACTTGTTGAAAAAATCAACAAAGCAAAATCAAAGTTCAGTGACGCTGAAAGCATTGTGGCCGAACATTTGGCAACTGTGACGCAACTTAATAAGACACAAAACGTTCAGGCTGAAGACATGCCAACGCTTCGTCAAAAAGAAGCCGAAAGCGCCGCCGCCCTTCAAGCACAAAAAATGACGCTTCAACGCATTGAAGACCAAGAACAAGAAATTACAAACCGCTTGAATGAAGCCAAACAAAGCCTCGCACAGTTGCTTCAAGATAAAGGTCACGAAGAAGAATCTTTCAAAGAAAATACTTCAACACTTGATCGCCTGAAACAAGAAGATGAAAGACTGCAAAACACATCATCTTCCGATGAAAGCGTCATGGCCGAGAAAATCGCCATTAAAGACCGCCTTGAAGGTCAAGTGACCGAGCTTGAATCTGAATATGAAAGCTTCATGGCAACCTTGGCCGAAAGCCGCGCCAGCCGCCAAACTATTGAACGCCAAGTTCACAACGATGAAAACCGTTTAGGCCAAGCACAAAACCGTAAAACCAAGCTTGAACAAGACCTCACATCCGCGCAGGAAAAATACCAAAGTAATAACTCACACGATGAGTTAAAGGCTTCTATCACTGCCTTAGAAACTGAAAAAACAAGCTTTACTTCACAAATGGATGCCACGGAAAAGGCTTCGGACGAAGCTGATGAAGCCCTAGAAGCCATCCGCGTTAATCAGCAAAAATTAGAAAAGCTTGAAAGCGAAATTACCACTGAAATCAAAACGTTAGAAACCGTTCTTGATTCAAAGGATAAAACAGAATTTAAGCCTGTATTGAACGATATCGAACCAGAAGCTGGCTTTGAAACCGCTCTATCACGTGCTCTTGGTGACACATTAATGGCCTCAACCGATGGTGACGCGCCAATGGTATGGGAACAGCGTCAATTTGATGCCAGTGCCTTCCCAGCCTTCCCAAATGGTGCCAAAGCGCTTGAACCACACGTAAAAGCCCCCTCACACCTAAAAGCCGCTTTAAGCTTGATTGGTGTCGTTGATGACAATGAAACAGGCCGCGCCTGCGCCTCTCAACTAAAACCGGGGCAATCCATTGTCTCTCAAGATGGCGCTTATTGGCGTTGGGACGGCCTGCACATCAAGGCCGATGCCTCTGATCGTCACGCGCTCTTCTTACAACAAACAAACCGTTTGAAAGAATTACAAGATCAACTACCACAAGCGCAAAGCGCTGCTGCAGAAGCCCTTGAAGCACTTGAAACTGCCAAAACAAATAAGACCGAAAAACAAGACCAATTTGATCAACTTCAAAGCAACCTTCGTGATAAAGAAAACGCTCTTGGCGTCGCTCAGTCACAACTTGGTAAGCTGATCGAAGAGCGTTCAGGATCATTCGCCGACATGGCCAAATGTGAAGAGGCATTAGCGAATATCAATGGTGACATTAATGACATCACAAAATCATTAGAAGAGAACAGAAAATCTCTTGAAATGAATGATGAACAAGCTTTAGAAGATCAAAATACACGTGTTGAAACGGTTCGCTCAAAACTAGGGACTGTTCGCGACTCATTAAGCGAAGCCTTGCGTGAACTTGACCGCGTTCAACAAGAACAAAGCCGTCGTAAAGCCCGCCTGCACGGAATTGCTGATGAAAGCTTGAACCTTAAAAACCGCCTTATCCGTTCGCAAGAGCGCTTAAAAGAACTCAATGCGCGTGAAGAACAGCTGACAGCGCGCAAAACAGAACTTGAAAACGCACCTAAAAACTTCAGTGATGACCGTGAAGGCTTAATGTCCCGTATCTCTGAATTAGAAGAGCAGCGCAACATAGATGCCGACAAGCTCGCCACTGTTGAAAACGAGCTTAATGAGACAAACCGCGCCCTAAAAGAAGCAGAAAACACCTTAAGCGAAGCCCGCGAAGCCCGCGCAGCCGCTCAAGCGACTGCGTCTGCTGGCCAAGAACAGCTTGATGAAATCGTTGCGGGCATCCATGAAAAGTTCGATAAATCTCCTGAAAGCCTGATCGCTGAAACAAATATCAAGATCGAAGAAGATCAAGAATTGCCAGAGATTGAGCCGCTTAAAGAGAGAAAAGAAAAAGCAATTCGTTCACGCGACCTTATCGGCCCCGTAAACTTACGCGCAGAGCAAGAAGCGTCTGACCTTGAAACAGAAGTTGGCGGCGTGCTTACCGAACGTGATGACCTCGTTCAAGCAATTGCGGAGCTACGCGATGGTATCGAAACATTAAACGTTGAAGCTCGCGAGCGCTTAACCAAAGCCTTTGACCTCGTAAACGGCCACTTCCAACGCCTCTTCGTTCAACTATATGGTGGCGGTAACGCTCATTTGGCTTTAATTGATTCAGATGATCCTTTAAATTCAGGCCTTGAGATTTTTGCGCAACCACCGGGCAAATCATTACAATCCCTATCGCTTTTATCTGGTGGTGAACAAACACTAGCGTCTATCGCGCTTATTTTTGGTATGTTCCTCACCAACCCATCACCAATTTGTGTCCTCGACGAGATTGATGCACCATTGGATGATGCCAACGTCGACCGTGTTTGTGACTTGCTTGAGCAAATCGCAGGCCGCGGCGAAACACGCTTCCTCGTTATTACACACCACCGCCTCACAATGGCACGTATGGACAGATTGTTCGGTGTAACGATGGCTGAACGCGGTGTTTCACAACTCGTCTCCGTTGACCTCAACGAACAGCTAGATTTCCTCGAAGCCGCAGAATAATACAGTATGCCTATCGACAAAAACGATGA
>JALZUF010000065.1 GCA_023301785.1 Alphaproteobacteria bacterium
TGAATTATTCATAGTTAGTACCTTTCTTTTTTAAGGTCTGACTATGGTTCAGAAAAGTTATTAATTAGTTACTCTATGAAGGTGGTGGCTTTCGGCCAATAGCGGACACTCAAGTTGCATAGGATTTACCTAACCACGCCGTATAAAAGAGGTGTTTTAACTCGCAATGTATCTGAAATTGTAAAATATACGTTAAAATTATTTACCTTGTTTCATCACGATATCTGCGGCTTCAATATTGTTCTTACGTAAGAATGCCATAATTTGAAGGAGCTTATCCATTGATACGTCTTTATCACCAATAATGATGATTTTCTTATTTTCTATTACTTTGACTTTCAAGGCATTCTTAAATTCATTTTCTTCTTCATAAGAGACGTCATTAATTTTCCAACCAAACTCTTTTGGTAATAAGGTGACTGACAGCATATCAGGATCTTCAACAGCTTGTGTAATGTCTTCGTTATCCTCTGGCAAATTTACATCAAGCGCATAAGGAACAGCATTAGCGGTCAAAAGAAAAAACACGATGAGCATGAACATCACATCTAGTAAAGGTGTGAGGTCAGGCATTAAGTCTGAAACAATATTACCTCGTTTATTGGCGGGCACTTCAATCATTAAGCGTGGCACCTTCCATTTTAAGGCTTTGAGTATTTAAGTGCTTTTGAAACTTCTCAAGACGTTTTTCTGCCATACGTGAATAAAGAAACGCAGCTAATAAACAAGGCAAGGCAATAGAAAGACCGTAAGCAGTTGTGAGCATGGCGCTCCATAAACCATCGGCAATCATGCTAGGGACAACAGGCCCTGTTTGTTCAGATATATCTTTAAACGCTTTAATCATACCTATGACAGTCCCTAAAAGTCCTACCATAGGACTTAGCACAGCAACAATACGAAGCAATTGAATTCCATGCGTTAGTTTTGCTTGTAGGTCAGCAAGGCGAAAGGAAAGAAGTTCATCACGTACTTCTTTTTTGAGTTTTTTATTATCATCTAACTCTTTATTAAGCGCTTTAAAACTCGTCGCGTTCTCTAACTCGGGTAAACGTAGAAAGAACACAAAACGCTCAACAATCAATATAGCGCCAACAAGCGACAGCCCTAGTAACGGGTAAAATAATGGTCCAATTTGTGTGATCGTTTCAATCATAATAATCCTTTATTATTGTATTTTGAATTCTACTGGTATTTCTACCCAGCTTTTTGTTGCCTGCCCATTTACGATGTTAGGCGCGAATGTCCATTTCTTAACCGCCTTTATTGCCGCTTGATTAAGTAAGGCATATTGAGAGGGTTTATGAATTGTTATATTTTGACGAGCGCCTGTTTCAGAAATCAAGACACGCAGCCATACTGTTCCTTCTTGGCGCATTCTTAATGCACGTTTAGGGTAATCTGGCTGGATACGTCGACCCTTCAAATTTCTTTCGTTCACCACAGGGATAGCTTTAGGAACAGCCTTAACTTGAACAGGAGGAGCTGATAATTTAACAATCGGTTCTACTACTTGCTGAGTTGCAGCTGCAGGTTCAATGTTATTTAAAAATTTTGGTGTTGTTTTTATTGGTGTAGATTTTGCTATCTTATTAGGGACGACTTTCTTTTTAATAGGTTTATTTTTAACTTCAGAAACTTGCTGTATTTTTTGCACAGTCTTAGGTTTCTCTTTCACTGGCGTTAAAAAGCGAATACTTACATTTGTTGGTGGGCTGAATAAGTCAGCAGAAATTATATCCTGCGATTTAGTTTGGGTTGCCCAAGAGAAAACAATCAAATGAAAACAAGCGGCAACGCCAATGGCGAAGCTTAATCGCCCCGTGCTTTCGTTATTAAAAAAGTTATTATCCACAAACATCATAAAAATTCTAATTGAGAATGATTTTCATTCTTGACTTGGTTAAATTACACTCATATAAGATTGGTTATTCTTAGTGATAATGATTATCATTTACAAGAAAATAACAATAAAAACAAAGATAAATTGGGGTCTAATCGAAAATGAAAACAACAACAAAGACAGCATTATTGCTGACAACCATCTTAACAGCCGCCGCAACGACCGCCGTAGCGCAAGAAAACACGTCTTCGGGTGATCATTCTAAGACTGTGATGGAGCGTGTGATGGTTATTGGAAGCGCTGAACGTGCCGCTGATTTAACGGGATCCGCCCAATTCATTGATAAAGAAACACTAGATAAGAATAATTACACTGATATTAACCGCGTTTTACGTCAGGTTCCTGGAGTGAATATCCAAGAAGAAGAAGGTTACGGAAACCGCCCTAATATTGGACTTCGTGGCGGGCGCTCTGAACGTAGCGCGGACATTACATTAATGGAAGATGGAGTTTTAATTGCACCTGCACCTTACGCATCCCCTTCTGCATATTACTTCCCACGTGTGAACCGTATGGAAGCGGTTGAAGTGCGTAAGGGTTCTAGCACAATTAAATTCGGGCCGCGTACAACGAGTGGGGCGATTAACCTAATTTCTAGCTCTGTTCCAGACACACAAGAGATTGAAGCATTAACTGCCTATGGTACAGACAATACAAAACGTCTTCAGGGCCACTACGGTAATAGTGTAGCTTTAGGTTCTGGTAATTTTGGTTTTGTTTTAGATGCCAGTCACGATCAAACAGATGGCTTTAAAACTATTGATATTGTTGGTGGTGATACGGGATACTCTATCCAAGATTTAATGGGTAAGGTAAAAGTAAGTACTGACCCTGCCGCTGATATTTACCAATCTGTTGAAGTGAAGTTTGGCGCGACAGAAGAGGACTCTGATGAAACTTATCTCGGTTTGGCGCAGTCTGATTTTGATGCAGACCCATTCCGTAGATATGCTGGTTCACAAGAGGATAATATGGAGGCGAGCCATCGTCAGTACCATATCCGTCATTTCGCAGACTTTGGCAATTTTGATACGACAACTACATTATATCATAATAAATTTTCTAGAAATTGGTATAAACTACAAGATCTTCAAGTAGGTGGAGCAACGGTTAGCCTAAGCAATGCATTAAGCGATACAACATCTGCTGGATATTTGGCTTTAACTGGGCAAAATGATTTAGATGGAAGTGCTGCAAATAATTTAACTGTACGTGCGAATAACCGTGATTATTATTCAACAGGAATTCAAAGTGATTTAGCAACACAGTTTGACACAGGAAATTTTGAACATGAGTTAGAATTTGGTGCTCGTTATCATTACGATAAAGAAGATCGTTTCCAGCAAGAGGATTTATACGCAATTACAAATGGCGTTACGTCTCTTACTAGTGCGGGTGCACCAGGTTCCAACGCCAATCGTCATGCAAAAGCAAATGCAATCGCTCTTTATATGCTTGATGAGATTAGTTTAAATAATTGGACAGTTGTTCCAGGGCTTCGTTATGAACATGTTCGTACAAAACGTGAAGACTTCAACAGTGGTGCTATTCGTAAGAACAAAACTGTAGAGTTTATTCCAGGTATTAGTGCAGGGTATGATTTTTCGAATGGTGTAAATGTGTTTGGTGGCGTTCATAAGGGTTTTGCCCCACCATCACCAAGCAGTACAAATGATGATAACGAAGAGAGCATAAACTATGAGCTTGGAGCACGTTACAACAATAATGTTTTCAATACTGAAATCGTAGGATTCTTTAATGATTATTCCAACCTATTAGGTGAATGTACTTTATCATCGGGCTGCTCTGGCGGTGCAACGGGACAGCAATTTAATGCTGGTGAAGTTGATGCCTACGGTGTTGAATTTTCTGTCGGTTATGATGCTGCGCCTATATTTAATTTTAATGACATCAGTTTGCCCATTAACTTTAACTACACCTACACGCAAGCCGAATTTCAAAATGACTTTGTAAGTTCTTTTGATGAATGGGGCAGTGTAACAGCTGGTGATGAACTACCTTATATTGCAGAACATCAATTTTTTGTCTCTGCAGGCGTCGAAGCGCCGAAATGGGAAGCTCACGTTTCTGCTAAATATGTAGATGAGATGCGTACTCAAGCAGGTACTGGTTCAATACCGACTGGACAAGGAACAGACGCTCATTTTGTCGTTGATATCGCGGGTGAATATGAAGTGATGCCTCAAACAAGGTTGTTTTTCACAGCAGATAACATTTTTGATAAAGAATATGTTGCCGCTCGTCGTCCTGCAGGCGCAAGACCTGGTAAGCCTGCAACAGCTTTGGCAGGTATTAAGTTTAAGTTTTAATCATTACCACAAGAGTTTAAATAGTAAATGTCCGCTTTGGGTCGTATGCGGCCCTTTTCGGCCAATATGCGACCTATGCGATTCTGCTGGTAACTGCGTCTAAACGTTACTCCCGCGTTACCCCGCTTGAACCAGAACCGTCAGCCAGTTAAGCAATGATGTTTCCATTAGTGAAAAGTGTGGCTTCATCAAGCCCTGTTACGCCGTTAATGATGGCGATAGAACTATGCGCACCACCACCTGCGCCGTCCACTTCTATAATAGTATCTGTGCCGTTGGCGTCATTAAAATTCAGATAATTCGCAATGTTGCCTGCATTTACAATACCACTTGTTATGAGATCGCTAATATCCAATTTATCATCTTCACCAGCAGAAAAATCTGCAAGAATATCATTATCAATATAAGCATTTAGTAATTCAAAAATAAAAGTATCAGCACCATCACCGCCAAAAAGTGTGTCAACACCCGCTCCACCCGTGAATGTATTGTCACCACCACCAGCTTCAGTGAGTAAACCTTCGTTTAGCGCAAAATAACCAACAGATTCTGCTCCTCCATGACTGGTCTCAGCATCTCTTGATTGTTCCTCTCCAATGAAAACATTTGCGGTGGTGGTGGTTATTGTACCTGCTTGCGAGTATGATGTATCGCCTCCATTAACAGTTTGCTGATCATGAACGAAAACGGGTGTATTAGCAAAAGTGCCACCAAAATTTATTGTCGTGGTAACATGAGTTACCAGGGTCGGTGCTGTCTGCCCGACCAAAAACCCACTTGCAGGGCTGCCTACCTCATCAATAGCGATCCAGCCAACATCTTCTGTAGCATGTGTACCATCTGCAATTTCTTCCTCTAACATATTAACATTGAAACCCGTTATGCTAACACTTCTATTACGAGCTACAACCGCAGCGCTATCATTATCAGATATGATTTGTGATAGAACCACTGGTGCGGTGCCAAAAGCTGAATCGAATGTTACCGTTGTTTGCGCTTCATTTGTGACAGTACTTCTCCCCGCCTGAATGATTGCGCCATTATCAAGCGTGTGTGTCCCTTCTGAAACAGCCAGCCAAGAAACATCCTCTGATAGAACGCGACTACCATCAAGGTAATCAAACTCATCAATTTGCCACTCAAAACCAGTTTCTGTTAGGTCTCTAACCCTAACCGAGTAGAAATCACCATCATTATTTGTCATGTTTGACATCTTAACGACAGGGTTTAACAGTGTGGCTGAAAAAGTTACAGTATGCCAAGTTGTTGAATCTGTTTGAACAACTGTTTCAATACCTGATTCACCAATAATGGTTGCGCCATAAATGGTGTCATCGCCATCGCCGCCGATTAATGTGTCATCGCCTTCACCACCAAGGATAATATCGTCACCTGTGCCACCAGTAATATCATCGTTACCCTCAAGGCCAGTAAGAATATTGTTGCCATTCCCACCATTAATAATATCAGCCGCAGAGCCGCCTGTTAAAGTATCTGCGAACCCTCCACCAGTAATTGTAAAAGCTTCTGTTTGACCAGACACACTAATTTCCACACCTGCGCCAGCACTACTAGCAGATATTGTTCCTAACCCAACTAAGTTTCCATCAACAGAGCCATATGTGTTTAAGTTAGCTGAGGTTGAAGTAATATTCACAACGTCCGCCCCACCCAGAGTATCAAGCGTTGTTAAACCAGTTGTAAAGGAATCTAATTGAGCGCCTGTAATAGTTAAGTTATCTGCTCCTACAGAAAAAATAATACTAGATGATTCTAAACCACTAATAGTTGGAGCTGTTAATGCTGTTACATTATGTGTGCCAGAAATGGATATTGTTTGTGAATCGGTACCTAAACCATAATCAATTGTTGTAAATCCGTAGAGTTGAGTAATACTTAAAGTTACATCTTGATCACCATTAGAACCCGTTAATGTCTCAAGAGTTTCAAGTGTACCCGTTGTAAAATCAACAGTACTAGCATGAGAAAGAATAAGTTCGTCCGTGCCTGTACCACCATAAATAGATTCACCTGCAGACCAGTCATTGGTCATGATATAAATTATATCATCACCACCATCACCATAAATCTTATCAACACCAATGTTACCAATTAATATATCTGCTCCGTTACCACCATTGATAATATCATCACCAGCACCACCATAAGCGATATCAACACCATCACCACCATCTAAGGTGTCATTGTCCGCACCACCAATCAGAGTATCATCATCATCTCCGCCATATAAAAAATCAATACCGGCACCACCAGAAAGTACATCATCACCAGCACCACCGCTTAAAACGTCATCACCACTATTTCCATTAACTTTATCGTCACCACCACCACCATGAACTTCATCATTTCCATTTTGGCCAAACAAGCGGTCATCACCAGAACCGCCATAAACTGCATCATCTCCATCTCCGCCAAACAACCGATCATTGTTTGCCCCTCCAGAAATAAGATCATTCCCTGCGCCCGTACGGATCATATCATTACCCCCGCCACCAGAAATCTTATCATTACCAGATCCTGTATATGCATAGTCATCACCAGCCAACATATCAAACACTGCATCTGATGTTTCCAAAATTTTTCGATAAAAATTATTGCTAACCGTAAATGTTTGCGTTGCGCCTACCATAAATTCACTGCCAGCAGGATCAGAATCGTCAAAAAGGAAATCACTGTCATTCGTATCAACACTTGCGATATCAACCGTTGAGTTGCTACCATTGGTCAAGCTATCTGATGAAAGATAGTTGCCAGTATTAACATATTGATTGTTGATTTTAACGGAGCGTATTTCGATTGTTCTGGGTACTTCAACGCTTACATCGTTAAAACGAAACTCCAAAGAAGAAGGTAAAGAACCGCCATAAGAAGGGGCTACTGAAATTGAAAAACCGCCAGAGGTGACTGAATAGCTACTTCCAAGTAAAACACCGTCTGCCCAGATTTCAAACTCTGGCACATCCGTTACATAGGAGCTAAAGAGCTCTAATTCTAGTGTGTAGCTTGGCATGCTGCCTTACTTCTCCTCAATTTTAGGATTTTTACAGTCAAATCAATAAGATAATCATTTTATCAGAATACCAGAACTTCATTAATAAAAAATCAATTAATTAAGGAAAACAGACATTTTTAACTTTGTATCAGCAAGTGTTATTGAGCCTTATGCCTGACAGCAATATAGTTTTACACCGAGTGCCCGCTTTGGGTCG
>JALZUF010000066.1 GCA_023301785.1 Alphaproteobacteria bacterium
TACAGGAAACCCTTTTAACCGCACTTTTACGCGGAATGATTTTTCACCTTTATTATTTTTACGTTCTTCAATAATAGCCATTTTATTTCCTTCCATATTTAAGACTATCAGCAAAAGGTTAATTTTTGCTGTAAAATCAATAAGTTAGAGAATAGTGAAGTTTATTATTGAGCTTTATTGCCAGTTATAAAAATACAAGAAAAACGCCAGAATTTAATCCAGTGTCCCATGAGTGTCCCATGGCGCATATTTTGCCTTTTGGAGACGCTCTAAATCTTGTCTAAGTGATTGAAATATATGGTGATCCCTTCAGGACTCGAACCTGAAACCCCCTGCTTAGAAGGCAGGTGCTCTATCCAGTTGAGCTAAGGGACCTTATTAAAAGTTCAACTTTCCTGAAGTCAGTTGAAACACGTAAATCATATTAAGGAAATTCGCAAATAATTCCAAGGGTTTATTTTAAGCCCCATCGCTTTCAACGGGAACATACTTGAAATTATCCATGTAATTTCTTGGACGGATCTTTTTGGCTTTTTCATTTGCAACAACGGCTGTCCAACCTTGGCTGTGCGCATATTCAATCGCGGCCTCTTTGCTATCAAATTTTAAGCGTACCTGACTGAGTGTGTCTTTACATTGAGACCAGCCCATTAAAGGTTCAGGAGATTTTTTGTCACGCGGCTCGTGTTCCAAAACCCATTTCTTGGTTTTGGCTACCCCTGAGGACATCGCAGACGCGCTTGGTTTATAGATTCGTACTTTCATGAGCATGATTATAAGAGAAACGGTATTTTTGTCACCACTTAAATATCTTGCGAGCAAAGAAACCAACAGCGGCGCCTAAGATGCAAAATGGTAACAAGTAATGAATAAAACCGTATGTCATACTGTCGTACATTGAACAAGTCAGGCGTAGCCCCACCCAACCTAAGGCAGAGACAGCCATCACATTCATTGTCATTGCCCAATATGGTTGTGTTGTGTTGCCTTTAGCGGTCATAAAAAGTAATGCTAAAAATGGAAATGCTTCGACTAATAGGCCCCGAGAACAACTAGGCATGGCAAAATGCTTATAAAAGCTAAAGTCACCCTCCTCTATTCCATTCGCAACAATCCAAAAAAGAAAAGTACCAAACAAAGTCACGGAAATTGTTTTCATCCAATCCCTTTGAATGCAATCAGGGAAGCTAAGCCATGAAGATGCGAGAGCCGCACTGATAAACAGCGCTGAAGCCAAGCCCATCTCAAATAAGAAAGAGGCGTTTGTTAAGTGATCTTCAATATCTACCTTTAAGCCTAGGTAGTTGATGACGCCCACAATATATACAATGGACAAAATCAGCCAAATAGAAATACGGCGGTAAGGGCAACGGGGCGCGGACGCTTCCAAGTCGCCACAAAGCTGATTTATCAGATCATCAGGGGTTTTGTTATCTTTGCTCACTTTAATATACCTTGTAATTTCTTCATTGTCCGATGTGCAGAGACCTTAACCGCGCTCTCGTTCATATCCATCTGATTTGCAACTTCAAGCGCTGTATAGCCCTCTATTTTAATTTTTCGGAAGATGTCTTGCTGTTTCTTTGGAAACTCAGACAGAGCATCTTCTATATCCTTTAATTCGCCGGCATGAGACGGATTGGTTACATTCTCAGCCATAAATTCTGGGTTTTCTTCCGTCGTGCTGGTTTTATCCTGACGTTGAGAATAATATTTACGCAAGTAATCCATTTTTCGAAAGTTGATGATCGACATCAGCCACGGCTTAAATGGACGTTCAGGGGCGTAAGTACTCAATGATTTATGAATAGAAATAAGGACTTCTTGTGCGATATCCTCTGCAGCATCAGTCTGGCTCAGGCTTTTATAGACAACATTTTGAATATAAGGATGGATGGCTTTCAAGAGCTGTGCATAGGCGCGTTTGTCGCCTTGTTGAGCTTGCCCAGCCCATTCTTGCCATTGATCTGCATCTGATTTTGCCAAAAGGTATGCTTTCTCTTAATTCTTAAATGGCGCGAGCGACGAGACTCGAACTCGCGACCTCCGCCGTGACAGGGCGGCGCTCTAACCAGCTGAGCTACGCCCGCGCACTGATAAGAGATGAAGAAGTTAATACCGAAAAAACGCCCCTATTGTCAACATAAGATACGCAAAAATTTCAATATATTATCATTCTTTTATGCAGCAAGCGTTTCAGGGGCTTTAAAATCAAGCGCAAACTCTTCTGCTACGCATTTATAGGTCACTTCGCCCTGACAAACATTTAAGCCTTCCATCAATGATGGATTATCTTTTAACGCTTGCTTCCAGCCTTTGTTTGCCAATTCTAGAGCATACGGCAACACAGCATTATTTAGAGCATGGGCAGATGTCATAGGCACCGCACCAGGCATATTTGCCACACAGTAATGAATCACACCATCAACATCATAAACAGGCTCTCCGTGCGTAGTCGCATGGCTTGTTTCAAAACAACCGCCTTGATCAATAGCAATATCGACAACAACAGATCCATTACGCATTTTTTCAATCATTTCTTTTGTGACCAACTTCGGCGCAGACGCCCCTGGAATAAGAACTGCACCCACTACAAGGTCAGCATCAAGGACATAACGCTCAATACTATCCGCAGAAGATTGGATAACGCGCGCTGTATTTTTGAAATAATCATCAAGTACACGAATCTGATCGTGACCTTTTTCAAGGATCGTGACATCGGCATCTAGACCAACAGCCATTTTGGCCGCATGGAAACCAGATACACCGCCACCAATCACAACAACCTTCGCAGGCTCAACACCCGGTGAGCCACCGATTAAGCGGCCACAGCCGCCGAGGTGTTTCAATAGATACGCGCCGCCCACTTGAATAGATAAGCGTCCAGCGATCTCAGACATTGGTGCCAACAAAGGAAGGCCTTTGCCATTTTTTCCCGTTACTGTTTCATAAGCAATCGCAACGCATTTAGAATCAATAAGTCCGCGTGTTTGCGCTTCGTCTGCGGCCAAGTGAAGGTATGTAAAGAGAACCTGATCTTCACGCAGCATTTTGCATTCAACCGCTTGAGGCTCTTTCACCTTGATAATCATGTCCGCTTTATCAAAAATCTCTTTCGCTGTACCGAGAACTTTTGCACCCGCTTGTTCGTAATCTTGGTCAGAATAGTTAATGCCAGTACCGCAATCTTTTTCAACAATGACATCATGGCCATTGGCAATAAATTCACGCACAGATGATGGAACAAGGCCAACGCGATGCTCTTGAGGTTTAATTTCTTTTGGGACACCGATTAACATAGTTATTCTCCTTTAAAATTTGATGAGCAACCTTAGCAATAAGGATGCGTTTCGACAAATAAAAAAAGCAGGCTGTTGGAGCCTGCTTTTAGTAAAAATCTATTATATTATTTATTTCAAAGGTGTTGAGGCCCAAAGCTTACTATATTGTTCACAATGCAACACTAAACTATTGTAATCACTTAAGTTTAAATCGGATGGGATTTTATAACTTTGGCTACCTTTATTTGACTTCAATTCTGCGATCACAACGGCATCCTTAGTTGCATTCTTGCCATTAATCGAAGAGTACTCCGCTTTTGAAGCAAAGAATTTTAGGTCTGGAGCGTTCCTTGTTTTAAATTTATCACTTAACACAAGATAATCACCATCAGCACGCTGCTCTATGGACCACATCCCTTTGACTTTAGTCTCTTGGTTTTTCCATTCTGATGCTTCACCAGCAAACGCCAAACTTATTGAGGCCATAAATATTAGAATTGTAGCGAAAAGTAGGTTTACAGTGTTTTTTAAATCTAAAGTTTTCGTCATAGTCATTTTTAAAATCCTTAAGTGTTTGTTTTAAGTAGTTTCGTAAGGTAAAAAGCAATTGTTACATAAACATTATGAAAACATTGTTATTTGTACGGCAACTCTGTAGTGTACCTTCATTAGCGTTAATATAAGTGTACCACATGAAGAAGCCTTTAGAGCCTGAATTTAATATAGATTTGATCGGATACGTATTACAGCCCATTTTGCGCGTATCGCCAGATGGCCAAGTAAATTTTAATAACTTTGAAATATTGGCGCGTGAATATGTCGCAGATAGTGACGTTCGTGATCCAAATCGAATGATTGATGATTTAGAAAAATTTGGCGAATTAAGCCGATTAGACTATTCAATGCTACAATCTGCTGGACGCTTTTTTAGACACTTAGGAGAAAATCAACCCAACACCTCCAAGAACTTTAATATCAACGTTAACTTATCATGCCGTACCTTAGCTGATCCAGACTGCGCCGCTAAAGTATCACAAAGCATAAAAGACAAAAGTATTGATGCTCAACAGATTGGTATTGAGATTTTAGAAGATAGTTTTGATGATGATGAGGATATTATTTTGAAAAATATCCGCGACCTTGCCCTTGCTGGCCACCCTATTTATATCGACGACTTTGGCACGGGCGAATCAAATATGGAGCGCGTTAATAAAGTTAAAGCCTTATTGGACAGCCTTGGAAAAACTTTAACCGTCAAAGTAGATCGCTCAGTTACCGAAGCCATGCAATTTGATAACGATTTTAATGCATTGTTTGAATTAATAGACTTAGACGTTGATCTTGTTTTAGAAGGCGCCACACCTGAAGCACTTGCGTTTTTGCAAATCATCTTAAGCGGGCAAAATGACACAAGTATTGCCGTACAAGGGTTTAAATTTCTTAGGCCTATGACAGGATTAGAAGCAGCGCAATATGTGCTTGCGTCACAACAAGACACCCCTCCACCCTTGCCTGATGCTTCCCTCACAAGAACAAGAAACGCCTACACAGTTTAAAATCAAATGCACACATCATAATGATAGGCGTGGTTGTGTAATATTTAAGCCGTTTTAAGGCCAGCCTCTTCAATCAAAGATAAATCATCTGTTGTATCATTATTGTCTGTCGTTAGAAGTTTATCACCATAGAAGATAGAGTTCGCACCTGCCATTAAGCATAAGATTTGAGTTTCTCTAGAGAAGCTTGTACGGCCTGCTGATAAACGCACACGGGTTTTAGGCATTGTAATACGTGCCGTTGCCATCATGCGAACCATTTCGATTGGTTCAACTGGTTCGCGATCTCCCATTGGTGTTCCTTTGACGGGCACAAGCGCGTTAATAGGCACACTTTCCGGTTGAGGGTCTAGGTTTGCCAAAATTTGGAGCATACGCGCGCGGTCATGCGTGCTTTCGCCCATACCGATGATACCGCCACTACAGATTGTAACACCTGATTTACGGACGCACTCGAGTGTATCTAGACGCTCTTGGTATGTTCTTGTCGTGATAATCTTCTCGTAAAATTCAGGAGATGTATCAAGATTGTGATTATAAGCTTTAAGACCTGCTTCTTTTAGACGGTCTGCTTGGTCTTGGTTAATCATACCGAGCGTTACACAGGCTTCCATGCCCATCTCTGTGACACCTTCCACCATTTTAATAACGTTATCAAATTGAGGACCGTCTTTAACGTGGCGCCATGCCGCGCCCATACAAAAACGTGACGCACCAGCGTCCTTGGCAATCTGAGCTTTTTCAAGCACCTCAGCCACAGGAAGCAAAGGCTCTTTCTTAAGGCCAGTCTTTTTAGCGTAATGCGCGCTTTGTGGGCAATATTTACAATCTTCAGGGCAGGCACCCGTTTTAATGCTTAAAAGGCTGGCAAGTTGAACCGTATTATCTTCGTGATATTTACGATGTATTGTCTGCGCCTTGTAGAGCAAGTCCATCAAAGGCATATCGTGGATAGCTAATACTTCTTCGGCTGTCCAATCGCTACGAAAGTCATTGTTATCGGCTTCATTATTAACTGCTTTAATTTCTGTAACGCTCATGCTTATATGTCCTCAATTTCAAATAATTGATGAAACATAAAACATAATGCATCAAATTTATAGTGCCATTTCACATTTTATCGACAAGCGAGAGGTTGAAAGCCTGAATCGTCAGCTTATTAGTGCAAAACCAATCAATGCGCGTGAAATTGAAATTGATGAAAAACGTTATGTTAATTTCTCAAGTAATGATTATTTAGGACTAAGATATCACCCGAAGCTTATTGAGGCGGCTAAGTCTTGTATTGATGAGTATGGAACTGGGTCTGGTGCATCCCGTTTAGTGACAGGTAATTTTGATTTGTACGCCAAAGCTGAACAAAAAATTGCAGCGTGGAAAAATCGTGAAGCGGCGCTTATTTTTGCCTCTGGTTATCAATGCAATACGTCTGTGTTGGCATCCCTGTTTGATAAAAACTTTTTAGGTGAAGAGCCTCTTATTTTTTCAGATAAGCTTATTCACGCAAGTATGCACCAAGGATGCAAGTTGGCAGGCATCAAACAAATTCGTTTTAATCACAATGACATTACACATCTTTCAACCCTGCTTGAAAAATATAAAGATGATAAACGACCAAAATTTATTTTAACGGAGAGCGTATTTAGCATGGATGGCGATATTGCTCCACTTGATGGGTTATATGCGTTACGTGATTTACACGATGCATTTTTGATTGTTGATGAGGCACATGCGGCTGGTGTTTTTGGTGACAATGGAAATGGGTTGGCGCATAAAGCTGATTTGATTATTGGTACTTGCGGCAAAGCATTGGGATGTTTTGGCGCGTATGTGGCGTGTGATCAAAAAATAAAAGATTTTCTTATTAATCATTGTGGCGGCTTGATTTATTCCACTGCCCTCCCTCCTTCTGCGATTGCGGCCATAGAAGCCGCAGTTGACTTAATGCCCTCACTTGATAGTGAACGTAAGCACGTCATAACCTTGGCACAGAATTTTAGACAACAATTAGATGAGGTCGGCTATCATACAGGACAATCGCAAAGTCAGATTGTGCCAATGATCATTGGCGATGCGGATAAAACTGTTCAATTTTCTGATAGCTTAAAAGATGGAAGCTTTTGGGCTGGTGCTATACGTCCCCCTACTGTTCCCCAAGGTACATCGCGTATCCGTTTTGCATTTTCAGCGGCGCACACTGAAAGTGATGTTGCAAATTTAATTCAGCACATCATCACAAACAAGGAAAGTATCGCAGCATGACGACACTTGTTTTCGCCCATGGCTGGGGATCTGGCCCTTTTGTTTGGCAAAAAATTCTCAGTGAATTTTCAGACTATGACGTTCATGTGATCGATATGGGTTTTCTTGGTAAGGAAGACCTCACAATGCCAGATGGGCCATTTATTGGGATTGGCCATTCGTTAGGCGGAATGTGGCTTTTGAAAAATTATCCTGATCAAATGACAGGTTTCGTTTCAATCGCCAGCTTTAATTGCTTTCACAAGCATACGGCGCAACATATCCTTAGTAAGATGCAAAAGAATGTCATCAAAGATACAGCGGCCCAGTTAAAAGATTTCTGGCATTACGCAGGTATGAAGCAACCTAAAGATATTATGAACTTAAAACCTTTGAAGCTTTTGGAGGGGTTGAAGTCGTTATCCAAATGGCAAGCCGACATTCCTGACAAGCTACCTATTAAAGTACTCGCAAGTCGTAATGACCATATTGTCCCCCCTAAAATGACCGTCGATATTTGGGAAAGCTATGGTATAAGCTGGCTTGATACTGGTGGTCACATGTTGCCCATCACAGAAAGCCAATGGTGTGTTGCACAAATAAAAGAGTTTTTAAAAGATGCTAAATAGAAATCAAGATATCGCCAACAGCTTTGGCCAGCGTGTTGAATACTACGATCGTCATGCGCAATTACAAAAAGCGATTGCCTTGAATCTTACAAATCTCTTACCCGAAATGGCGACGCCGCGCATCTTAGAAATTGGTTGTGGCACGGGTTTTCTGACAGAAAATATTTTGAAAAAATATCCTAACGGTCAATTTGACATTACGGATTTATCAGATGAAATGCTGCGCTTTTGCTCAAATAAATACAGCGCTGATAATACTAATTTTTTTACGCTTGATGGCGACAATTTAAAAGACCTTGATAAATATGATCTAATTGTTAGTTCAATGGCGATACAATGGTTAGCAGAACCTTTGAATGCGCTTCGAACTTTTTCTAAAATCGCGCCTGTTTACTATGCAACAATAGGTCATAAAAATTTTCCTGAATGGCGCGATAGTTTAACACAGAATAAAGTGGAAGATGGTATTTTAACACCACCTAAATGGCCGAACATTCTGGAAGAAGAAAACCGCTTTGAAACTTTCGATTCAGCACAACACTTTCTAAAAAGTTTAAAAGATATTGGCGCAGCGAAGCCACGTGAGAGCTATAAATCACAGAGCAATATTAAAAAAGCGATGAACCATTTCGACCAAAATCACAAAGGCCAAACCACATGGCATATCGTTTACGGGCACGAGCCGTTAAGCCGCTAGATCCTGACGCCCTGATATAAAATTAAGCCCTTCAACAATACCATCATACGCACGTTGTAATTGCTCATCCGTAATACAATATGGTGGCATTAAATAAACCACGCTCCCTATTGGACGGATATTTAAACCATTGTCAAAAAACCATCGTCGAAGTTCTTCGCTCATCGTGTTTTTATAACCATTTCGTTCTTCAGTTAAATTAAAAGCAAGGATTGGCCCCATCACACGAGCCTTATGCACATTAGGCATACCTTTGATAACGTCAATAAAGGCCAAATGTTTTTGCTCAATATTTTTAACGTCTTGCAAAACATCATTATCTATAAACATTTTTAATGATTTTAAAGCGACAGCACAAGCAAGAGGATTGGCAGAAAAAGTATGGCTATGCAAAAATCCTTTTTCAACATCATCGCTTAAGAAAACGTCATATATCCTATCAGTTGCCACTGTCACAGCCATAGGAAGATATCCAGCCGACAAACCTTTTGATAGGCAAATCAAATCTGGTGTCACATCAATTTTTTGGCACGCAAAAAGTTCACCTGTACGGCCAAAGCCTACGGCCACTTCATCATAGATAACAAGAATATCATTTTTCTGCGCCATCTCCGTAACCTGCTTCATGAATTCAGGTCGGCTCATACGAAGGCCGCCAGCACCTTGAACGAGAGGCTCTACTATAAGCGCCGCAACTTCATGCTTAGTCTTATTTATAATTTCTTCAATTTCAGCAAGTGCCTTAGCTTCTCTTTCTTCAATAGTTGCATCTCCTTGCCAAGTGTCCGCATAAGGAAGTGTCGTTATATCGAATGTTAATCCTTCAAATAGTTTAAAAAAACCACACCCTTTTCCTAATGACATCGCCCCCACTGTGTCCCCGTGATAGGCGCCGTCAAAAGCTAAGAATTTTGTGCGTTTGTCTTCACCTTTATTTCTCCAATACTGATAGGCAATCTTCAGCGAAATCTCTATCGCACTTGATCCATTATCTGAATAGAAAACACGATTCAAATCTCCAGGAAGATTTTGTGCTAGCATCTCTGATAGGTGAATAGCAGGTGGATGAGAAAAACCAGCAAACATAACATGCTCCACCTGCTCTACTTGCTCAATCAAGGCTTGATTTAATTCGTCATTGGAGTGTCCATGAATACTTGTCCACCATGACGAAATCATATCTAAAATTTCATTCCCATCACTATCAACTAACACCGCACCTTTAGCCGATGTAATCACAGGTGGAGTGCGCTCAGTCTTATGCTGTGTCATGGGATGCCAGCAATAACGTTTGTCTTTTTCTTGAATATTCATCGTAAGGTCTCCAAATCAATTTCTGGTTTAATAGCAAGTAGGCTTTGGGCAGAGATATGATCTAAACGATCAATTTCCACTATGATGGGCACACCACCGGCATATTGCTCTAAGGCTTCGCGGTTATGTGGTGATTTTTCGCCGCTCATGATTAGGCCTGCGATTTTAATATCGCGCTGACGCATAGCTTCTAGCGATAGTAATGTATGATTAATTGTTCCTAGACCACTTCGGCAGACAAGAATTGTAGGTAGGTTAAATTTCTGAATGAGGTCAATAACGAAAGCATCATCATTTAAAGGAACCATGAGGCCGCCTGCTCCCTCTACGATCAACGGTGCATCTGTTTCTGGTAATGAAAATTTATTGATATCAATTTCAACATTTTCGCGCTTAGCAGATTCATGCGGTGATAAAGGTTGCTCAAGCTCGTAGGTACAATCATGAAAGTGATCATCAGGTAAACCCGTTATCTCTTTCATAGTTCCCTTATCTGTATATTCTAAGCCCGCCTGCACTGGCTTGTAATATTGCGCGTTCATGTGCAGCATCAACCAAGCCGAAGCCACAGTCTTACCCACATCCGTATCTGTTCCTGTTACAAAAAATGACATAACAGAGTTATATTTCAGGTGTCCTTATAATGCAAATAAGATTGTAAAAATTACATAACTAAAACACAAATTAGTCACATGAAAACCCGTAGATTTTCACGTTTATGCAGAAGTTCCGCCTTGTTTAATTGATTTAATAGATATTAACAAAGGAGACAAATATGTTTAGTAAGCCCGCAAACGATAATTATGACGAAAGTGAATTTGCAGCCGTCGACGACTACCTCATAGGTTTAATCAATCGAGCAAAAAATCAGAATTAGAATAAGTTTTACCCCCAAATAACCCTGTCATGCATCACTGTCTGATGGGGTTTTTCTTATCATGGAATATGGAGAGAAAAATGGTGGGTGGTAACGGGTTCGAACCGCTGACCCCCTCGGTGTAAACGAGATGCTCTACCAGCTGAGCTAACCACCCACATTTTAAATGCGTCAGACTTGTAAACAAGCTGACTTGGATTTAAGTGTTTTAACTTCATGAGTATAAAAATGCAAGCAATAAAAAAGGCCGTTTCAATAGAAACGACCTTTTTAAAATTATTGTAACAAATATTATTTGTTAACGGCTTCTTTAAGCTCTTTACCAGCTTTAAATTTAACGTTTTTAGACGCTTTAATTTTGATTGCTTCACCAGTACGTGGGTTACGGCCAGTAGTCGCAGCGCGCTTAGCAACTGTGAATGTACCGAAACCAACAAAACGTGCGTCGCCGCCTTTTTTAACTGTCTTTGTAATACCTTTAAAAACAGCTTCAACAGCGCGTTGTGCGTCTGCTTTAGTTGAGTCTGTTTCTTTAGCTACGAATTCAATAAGTTCTGCTTTATTCATTTTAATAATCCTTATGTTTAAAAAATTAATGATGTGTTCAAAATTATGTTCACACCGATTCTAAATATAGATCTTGTTACAAATGGCTTCAGCCAAAGGTTACAAGCTCCCTATACGAATCAAACTTAAAGATATTTGGCATCAAACTCAATGCGTAACAACTTCTTTTCCCTTATTTTCTGCCGTTTTTGGGGATATTTCTTCATTTTTCGCTGATTCTTCCTCAGAAATCGCCTCGGGCATCTTCAAAAGTGCATGAACCAAGACTTCCTCAATCGTATTCACAGGAATGATTTCCAGCTGTTTTTTTACCTTATCTGGCACATCAGCAAGGTCTTTTTCATTTTCCTTTGGAATAAGAACTGTTTTAATACCACTACGTAGCGCCGCCAAAAGCTTTTCTTTTAAGCCGCCAATCGCCGTCACGTAACCACGCAAGTTGATCTCACCCGTCATCGCAATATCACGACGAATTTCAATATCGGTTAAAGCCGATATAATTGCCGTTGTCATGGCCGCCCCTGCAGATGGTCCATCTTTAGGCGTGGCTCCTTCTGGAACGTGAACGTGGATAGACTTTTCTTTTAACTCGCTATACTTGATACCGAACTGCGCCGCACGTGATTTGATGAGCATCTCAGCAACCTTAATAGATTCCTGCATAACTTCTTTCAAATTACCTGTGGTAGAAACTTTACCGTCTTTACCCTGAATGGTCACAGCTTCAATAGACAAGATATCACCACCAAATTGAGTATAAGCCAAGCCAGTCACAACACCGACACGATCTTGCTCTTCAACTTCACCATAACGGAATTTCTTTACGCCAGAATATTTCTCTAATGCTTTAGGTGTGATTGAAATTGCCTTCTTCCCTTTCATCAAAATTTCTTTGATGGCCTTACGGCAAAGGTTCGCAATTTCACGTTCTAAATTACGCACACCAGCTTCACGTGTATAGTAACGAATAAGGTCACGTAATGTCGCATCGCTAACTTTAATTTCATCTCTTGTTAAGCCAGCCGCTTTCTTTTGTTTACTTAGCAAATGGCGTTTTACGATTTCAAGTTTTTCATCTTCTGTATAGCCAGAGATACGAATAACTTCCATACGATCAAGCAAAGGTTGCGGCATGTTCAATGAATTCGCCGTACAGATAAACATGACATCTGAGAGATCGTAATCCATCTCCATATAATGATCGTTAAATGTAGAGTTTTGTTCAGGATCAAGAACCTCCAGCAAAGCAGACGATGGGTCGCCGCGCATATCAGAAGACATTTTATCAATCTCGTCTAACAAGAAGAGCGGATTAACTGTCTTCGCTTTCTTCATGCTTTGAATTATTTTACCCGGCATCGCACCAATATAAGTACGGCGATGACCGCGAATTTCACTCTCGTCACGCACGCCGCCCAATGATACACGAACAAACTTTCTGTTCGTTGCTTTAGCAATAGAGCTTCCCAAAGACGTTTTACCAACCCCTGGCGGCCCAACAAGACAAAGGATAGGCCCTCTGACTTTATTTGTACGTTGTTGCACGGCTAAATATTCAAGGATACGCTCTTTTACTTTTTCTAAACCGTAATGATCTTTATCTAAAACCTTCAACGCTTTTTTAATATCTTTAGAGACGCGGCTACGTTTGCCCCACGGCACACCTAAAATCCAATCTAGGTAATTACGCACAACTGTGGCTTCCGCCGACATTGGTGACATTTGTTTTAGTTTTTTAAGCTCGTTTGTGGCTTTTTCTTTCGCTTCTTTTGAAAGCTTGGTTTCTTTAATTTTCTTTTCAATTTCACCAAGTTCATCAAGACCGTCTTCGCCCTCGCCTAATTCTTTTTGAATGGCTTTCATTTGCTCATTCAAATAATATTCGCGTTGGGTTTTTTCCATTTGGCGTTTCACACGATTACGCACACGCTTTTCAACTTGAAGAACGCCAATTTCACCTTCCATGAAACTATAAATTTTTTCTAAGCGTTCCGTCACAGTTTCAAGCTCAAG